>CAYZQQ010000109.1:0-9284 GCA_964480075.1 uncultured Anaerolineaceae bacterium | reverse complement strand
ATTGATAATTATCCCGCCGGGCAAGTGGAAATGCTCGATGCGGTGAACAACCCGGAAGATGACAGCGCGGGCACGCGGCAAGTGCCGTTCAGCCGCGACCTGTTCATTGAGCAGACCGATTTTATGGAGATTCCGCCCAACCGAAAATATTTCCGACTGGCACCGGGAAAAGAAGTGCGCTTGAAACACGCCTATTATGTCACCTGCACCGATGTGGTCAAAGATGATGCAGGCACTGTGGTAGAAGTTCACTGCACGTATGACCCCGCCTCGCGCGGCGGTTGGACGGATGACGGGCGGAAAGTGAAAGGCACACTCCATTGGGTTTCGGCGGCGCACGCCATTCCCGCCGAAGTGCGGCTGTATGATCACCTGTTTTCTACCCCAACACCGGAGGTTGTGCCGGCAGGGGAAGATTTCACCGCCAACCTGAATCCCAATTCGCTGGAAGTGCTGGAGCATTGTCTGGCAGAACCATCGCTGGCAAATGCCAAACCCGGTACATTATACCAATTTTTGCGTCACGGCTATTTTGCGGTTGACCCGGACACTACCATAGACAATATTGTATTTAATCGTACCGTTTCACTCAGAGATAGTTGGGCAAAGATACAACGCAAAAAATAATATGCTGTATTGGTGTGTTTTTCTGTGCACGCCGCACCAAAAACGGCAAAGTTATTAGGTTCCGCAAACAAAAATCTATGATAATTTTGTGAAAATTAACACGTTGGATTTGACAGACGTAAAAAATGAGTTATAATAGCAACCGTCATTAGATGACATTCAAACAATTGAACACCTCTTAATCCCCTCCGAGGACTGACCCAAGACTGCAATATTGTCAAAGTTCTCGACGACCCGCAACGCAGGCAAAGCATCGGGTTTTTCCGCTCAAAGTAACAGGTCACACCTGTAACCTCTAAAATGCGCGTCGGAACCCTCGCACTTATTTACCTCACCCGACTCTTTGCCCTGAAAGCCGCTGAAATTCAGCGGCTTTTTTCTTTTCCCCATTTCTTTACGTATCTTTTATGGATATTTTTCTCTATCTGCCGATAACAAAGACAGAGATGTTAATGATTTATCTGCGGATTCTTGTATCTCACGATAAACACGAGAGAAATGATTCATCAAATAATTCGGTACAAATTTAATATCCCGGGTTTGGCTGACTTATCTGTCAATATAGCATCACAGCTTTTTTTGAATATTCAATGCATTACCCAACTCACCGTCACCAAAAATACTGTGCCATTGCTAACCCCATACGACGCCTTCCGGTATAAATTTCATTATCTGAATAGAAATAGCATTACTCATTGCTTTGATGCCCAATGTGTGGCAATTATTTGTACCAAAGACCGTGACGCATTAATTGAGAAACCATGCCCCGCGAAAAACTATGGATGATAAAATGGACGTGCCATAGGCATATTCTCTCATCCATTAACCACCTCAAAATTTCCGGCAAAAAGGATGTATTATGACAAATTCGTCAAAAGTTTCTAAAACATTGCCGCTGCGACATTCACTGCGCGGAAAGTTATTGCTGGCATTTATAGTTGTTGCGCTGTTGCCGTTAGTCGTGGTGGGAGTTGTTGGCTTGTGGCGCGCACAAGCAGCCCTGCAAAATGCCGCCACCAATAAATTAATCGCGGTGCGCGATATTAAAGCCACTCAAGTTGAAAACTTTTTTAATGCACGCACTACAGACGTGCATGTGCTGGCGCAAAATCCCTCTATCGTTGACGGAATGCGCTCGCTGAATCTGGTCATCCAGTCAGACGCAAATCGTACCGGTATTACCCCTGCCGAGCAAATGGCAAAATATGTTTCGCTATACAAAGATAAATCAAACTTAACCAACGCCAAAGACGGTAGCGCATTCAGCGCAGTGCATAGCCAATTACATTTATATATGCAGAAAATTGTGGAAAATTACGGCTATTATGACCTGTTTTTGATAAATCAGACGACGGGACTCGTAGAGTATACGGTTGCCAAAGGGGATGATTTTGGCGCAGATTTGAAACACGGCAGTTATGCCGGTACCAATTTGGGGAAAGTGTTTCAACTTGCCGCCAATAACAACGACCCAAACTTCACAACTATTGTTGATTTTGCACCGTACGGTCCCAGTCAGCTTCCGGCAGCATTTGTTGCGGCACCGATTACCGACAAAGATGGTACCAAATTGGGCGTCATTGCCTTTCAATTGCCGGTGGATGAAATTAACAATCTAATGACGGAACGGCAAGGGCTGGGCGAAACGGGTGAAACCTATCTCATCGGCGCAGATAAAACCATGCGTTCCGAATCACGGTTTAGCAAAGAAGACACAATGCTCAAACAAAAGATTGATACCCCTCCCGTGAACGCAGCACTGATGGGCGAAACGGGGGTGCAATCAACCATCGGGTATACCGGCAAAAAGGTGCTATCTGCCTACAAGCCGCTAGAGATAGACGGTTTGGACTGGGCAATTTTCGCCGAGACGGAACAAAATGAGGCATCCGCCGCAATCAATCAACTGTTTCGGTTTATGTTGGTGATGTTCGGGGTCATCGTTGCGTTGGTCTTTGGCGCCGCTTATTTTGTTGCGCTACAGTTAACAAACCCGTTACTGATATTGACGGCGGTTGCCAAACGTTTAACAGAGGGTGACGCGAAACTTTCTGGCGTAGACCGCAACGCCGCAAAAAAGATTTTAATGCGCAAAGATGAAATGGGCATTATGGGCAGTGCGTTTGACGGATTAGTGGGCTATTTTTCCGATATGGCAACTGCGGCGCAAACCATCGCTGATGGAGATTTGACGGTAAGAATTGAGCCGCGCTCTAAAAATGATGTCTTCGGCATTGCATTCAATCGAATGGTGGGCGACCTGCGCGACTTGGTCAGTCAGGTTTCTAAAATGGCAGATTATGTCAACGTTTCATCGCAACAGCTCACCGAAATGGCGGCGGTGTCGGGGCGAACCACACAGCACGTGAGCGATACCATCGAACAGATTGCGCAGGGGAGTGTGGCACAAACCGCCGGTATCGAAAAAGCATCAACAACCGTCAATCAGGTGGTGCAAGCCATTGAGGGCGTGGCATACGGCGCGCAAGAGCAGGCAAACGCTGCCAATCGCACAATGGAATTAACGCACCGGCTGGGAGCCAGCATCCAGTCGGTGGCGCAAAACGCCCAGCAGGGCGCAGAAGGGTCGGCGCAGGCAGCACAAGCGGCGCAAATTGGCGCATCAACCATCGAAGAATCCATCAGTGGGATGGCAACCATCAAAGCAACGGTGGGGCAAGCCGTCGAAAAAGTACACGAAATGGGGAAAAGGTCTGCGCAAATTGGCAAAATTGTTGAAACAATTGACGGGATTGCCGCTCAAACAAATTTATTGGCGCTTAACGCCGCCATTGAAGCCGCCCGCACCGGCGCGCACTCGCGGGAGTTGGCAGAAACGCTACTTAATCACCAACTGGTTGTGCAAGCTAAATTGCTTGCCGAATTGATGACCACCCGCACCGGCACAGAATATTCGCGCGATTACTGGCGGCAACTGGCACGGTCTGCCAATATTGACAACATCTGCATTACCGATAATGACGGCATCATTGTTTACAGCGATGATTCGAGCTTGCTCGGATTTCGTTTCCCCGACGACCCGCAAGCTCAAGCCCACGAGTTCCGTAAACTCATTCATATGACAGACGGCGTGGTAACCCAACCCACCCGGCGTCGGAGTATTGATAATGAAGTATATAAATATGTGGGTGTACCGCGCCAAGATACTCCCGGCATTGTGCAGGTCGGCTTTCATGCCAATAGTGTGACCCAATTCCAGCTTCAGGTGGGTGGATTTGCGGTGGTGGCGGATGAGGTTCGCAAACTTGCAGAAAAGTCGGCGGGCGCGGCAAAAGAAATTTCCACCCTGATTAAAGCTATTCAAGAAACCGTCACCGAAGCTGTATCGGCGATGGCTGACGGAGAGAATGAGGTAGAGCGCGGATCTACGCTGGCGGATGAAGCCGCCAATGCCCTGCACAATATTTTGCAGGTTGTCGAAACCGTCAACGGGCAGGTAGCAGGCATTGCCGCCTCTGCCGACCAAATGAACAGCGCCGCCGATGAGCTTTCGGAGGGGGTGGAAACCGTTTCGGCAGTGATAGAGGAAAATACCGCCGCCACCGAAGAAATGACTGCCGGGGCAACCGAAGTGCTCGATGAGTTGGAATCCATCGTCAGCATTGCCGAAGAAAATACCGCTGTCATTCAAGACATCAGCGAAACCGCCGAACAAATGCACCGGCAAGTGAAGGACACCGTGTCATCGGCACAATCACTCAGCAAGATGGCAGACAATCTCATCACGCTAGTTTCGCGTTTCCACCTGCAAGCGGGGTCTGAGTTTATCCAACAGGTTGAAGCGTTCCGCCATGCGCACGAAGTTTGGGTTACCCGCGTTAAAACCATGCTTGACGGAAATTTGCATCTGGATGAAACCGATATAACAGACCACACCACTTGCACATTGGGCACGTGGATTTATGGACGCGGGCAACAAGATTTCGCCGATATGGACACATTTCGGACACTGGAAGACCCGCACGCCCAATTGCATCAAACGGTAGCGGCGTGCGTTACCGCATATAACGATGGCAACATTGCAGATGCAGCAGCATTTTTGCCCAAAATAGAAGCTTTGTCACAGCAAATCATAGAATCACTGAGCACGCTCCATCAGCAAATATTAGAGACAAATCAACAAGAAACTTTAGAGGATGGTAATTATGAAAATTTGGAATAAGTTTACGGTCGGAACAAAAATTTTCTTGGGCTTTTTGGTCGTATTGATAGTTGTGGCATTATTTGGCAGCACAACATATTTGCAAACATACCGCACCGAAGCCGATATTTCCAATTTGGCGGATGATCTCGCCAATGCGCAACACACCGCCGACGAAATTGTAACCGGCGTTTGGACGCTCAGGTTTGATGCAGCGCAATATATCGCGATGGAAGACCAATCTATTTTAGTCAATTATCAGGATGACTTGGAGCAATTCCAAACAAAACTGGACACCGCCACAACTACCATCAACGACCCGGAACGAGCGGCGATGCTCAAGGAAATCAAAACGCTCACCGACGACTTTAGCGCGGATGTCGCCGCCATCGGCGATGTTATCTTCAAACGAAGAACCATCGTGGGCAACACGCTGGAACCGCAGGGGTCCACAGCCATCGAAAGTATTCAGAACCTTCGCCGCGCAGCATACAATAATGGAGAGGCACTACCCACTTATTATGCCGGAAACGCCGGCGAATATATGCAATTGGCACAATCTGCGGCAGCAAAATATGTGGACACGGGCGATGAAAAATACTTAACCCAATTTCACCAACACTACGAACAAACCATCACTGCTCTGGGGCGTATGCAAACCGAGTTAACAGACCCCGACCGCAAAAAAATGGTTGATACATCTACCGCGGCGTTTAAAGATTATGCCCAAACACTGGATGGGTTAAAAGTGGATTATGCCACACAGCAAACGTTGATAACTAAAATGAATGTTACCGGGTTGGCTATTGCTTCCAAAGGGCAAGATATGGCGGTGTCCGTCGCCAAAGATTTTCAAAACTCGCTAACCCAAACCCACAAAAACTCTGCCGGCAGCCGTATTTTTATTCTTTCTACTATTGGCGTCATGCTGCTGGCTGGGTTATTGATTGCGTGGCTGATTACCCGAAGCATCACTGCCCCCATCAAAACCGTCACCGAAGCATCTGTTTTATTGTCAGAAGGAAAGCTCCCCAACATTAAATACTCCAACAGCAGGGATGAACTGGGGACGATGACCAATGCGTTCGGCAAAATGGTGGGCTATCTAAATGGAATGGCAGATATTGCTCAAGCACTCGCCAGCGGCGATATTTCGGTGAACGTTATGCCATATTCTGACGAAGATTTACTGGGAAATGCACTGGCTGAAATGGTAGAAAGTATGCGGCGTCTTGTGGGGGAAGTAAAGCAAGCCGCTCAGAAAATTACCGAAGCATCAGCGCAATTGGCGCACACAGCCGCAGAATCGGGTGATGCCGCCAATCAAGTTGCAGATACCCTGCAACAAGTTGCCCAGGGGTCTGCCCAACAAGCAGAGGGTATGACAAAAGCCACCGACACCATCGAACAAGTTTCGCGGGCGGTGGAAGGGGTGGCGCTGGGCGCACAAGAGCAAGCCGAAGCCGCCGGACGAACGGCGACTCATACTCTGCAGGTGGCGGATATTGTAAAACAAGTTGCCGCCAGCGCAAAAGCCGGGTCAGAAGGCTCCATAACATCTATGCAAACGGCAGCCGCCGGCGCCGAAACCATCCAGCAAGCGGTGGAAAATATGAACACTATCCGCACTGCCGTGCAGTTAATCGGCAACCGGGTACAAGATGTCAGTGACCGGTCAAACCATATTGGCGCAATTATAGAGACAATTGATGATATTGCCGCCCAAACAAATTTATTGGCGCTAAACGCTGCTATAGAAGCCGCCCGCGCGGGCGAACATGGCAAGGGGTTTGCGGTAGTAGCAGATGAGGTGCGAAAATTAGCAGAGAAATCTGCCACAGCAACCAGAGAAATTGCGAACCTCATTGAAGATATCCAAGCGGTAACAGCAGACACCGCACAAGCCACTACCAACGGCGTGAAGGCTGTAGCAGCGGGGGTTGAGCAGATTGACCATTCGGGTGCGGCTCTGGAGAGTATTGTCACATCGGCAGAATCGGTCAATAAATTAATGGCAGAAATTTCCACTGCCACCGAGCAGATGTCCGGCGCATCGAACGAACTGGTATCCGCCATGGAAACGGTGTCGGCAGTCATTGAAGAAAATACCGCGTCCACCGAAGAAATGGCGGCAAGCTCCCATGAAGTTATGGAAGTGATTGAATCCATTGCCAGTATCAGTCAAGAAAACAGCGCAGCGGTCGAAGAGGTTTCTGCCGCCGCAGAAGAAATGAATACCCAAATGAATGACGTTGCGGGTGCAGCACAGGAGCTTGACGCAATGGCAAAAGAGTTGCAACAAGTCATTTCGGTGTTCAAGTTAGACGCCGGCGAAGCTGTTTCTAGCGATGAGAGCGAACCGGAACCGGAAACTACTGAGACACCGGAAATAGCGGAACCAATGGAAGCAGCACCGGAATTTGCAAGTTTGGCAGAGATGGGATAATACCAATATTCATAAAAAAGGAGTGCTGGGAATGGACAATCAACTTATTATTTTCAAATTGGCAGATGAACATTATGGGGTGAACATTGTGGCAGTAGAAAGTATCATCGAACCACAGGGGATCACCAAAATGCCGCGCGTGCCCGATTTTGTAGAGGGCATTACCAACCTGCGCGGCGCGGTCATCCCGGTGATAGACCTGCGCAAACGCTTCGACATGCCGTATACGGATGAAACTAAAGATACCCGCATCGTCGTGGTAGAAATAGATGGCATCACTGCAGGGATGATTGTTGACGCCGTAACTGAAGTTGCCCATGTTGCCGATGATGCTATCGAGCTGCCATCGCCAATGGTGAGTAATATAAACACCGCATTCATCACCGGCATTGCCAAAGTTGACAACCGGCTGATTATTTTACTCGATTTAAATAAAGTGCTGTCGATAAACGAGCGAGAACTATTACACACCGCCGTTGCATAACATAAACGTTACGGGGCGACCGCTGACAGTGGTACCGGTGTGGGCTCATCCCCAGAAGGGGTGGGCACCGGCGCGCGTGTTGGCGTCGGCACAAATGTTGGAGTCACGGTGACAGTGGGAGACGGTGTTGGCGTTATCGCTGGCGCAGGTGTACCGGTGGCGGTAGCCGTCGGCGATGGCGTAACCGGTTTCGGCGTGCTGGTTGATGTGGGCGACGGCGTGGCAGTCGGGAGTTCGGTTGGCACTACCGTGGGAAAATACTGTGTCGGAGTCGGTTCAAGGGTAGCGGTGGGCGTAGGCGTTTCCGGCACAAAGATGGGGGTAGCGGTGGGTAAATTTAAGGTGGCAGTGGGGCTGGGAGTCCAAATGTACGGCGTTGCAGTTGCCAATTGTTGCGCCGCAGGCGTACGCGCGGGCGTATTCAACAGCGCAAACCCCACACAGTAACACGGCAGAGTCAGCACAATCACCAGAAATAACAGGGTATAGGTTGTCCGTCGCTGGGGAGAAAGGTTATCCAGCCAAGAATTCCGCGCCACAAGCCCTCGTTTGGCAGACGAAGCCGCCAGTCTGCAACAATGAAATATCCATTGGATGATACTGCAACGCCGGAAAATCGTCAATTGTGCGAAAAGCTACTGCAAAACACCGCCAGAATGTTGTTCCGGCGTTAATGTCAATGCCGACTGTGTTGTGTCAAGAAATAATGATTGTTGGGATACCCCGTTGGTCGCCGGACGGACAACATCAATGGGCGGCAGGTCTAGCGGCGGGGCGGAAATTACATGTGAAACAGCCGTTTGGTGGAACAGTCGGCGGCATAGGTTCCAGTTGATATCCGGATGCGCTGAATATCATTCGCCCCCCGGAAAACACCAGCAACGCCACCAATATCTGCGCCATCAGCGACCATCGCCACAGCGGGATGCGGTTGGGTTGCCGGGCGACAATTATTGTTTTTATACGCCACCATACCGTCGCCCGCGGCTGAACGCCATCCACCTGCGCCGCCAGCGTCTGCCGAATCATCGTTTCCAATTCACCGTTCGGCGGGTTGTTACGAACGCTCATACGCCCACTGCTCCACAATTCGCTCATCGGCAAGCATTTCTTTGCGTAAATTCAATCGCGCATAATGCAGCCGAGATTTTACCGTGCCAACCGGCACATCCATAATTTCTGCAATTTCTCCCACCGAAAATCCCTGCAAATAATACAAAACCAACGTGGTTCGCTGTTTCAGTTCCAGCCGATTAATTGCTTGCTGCACCCGTGTCCGCGTTTCTTCTTCCAGCAAGTGTTTTTCCGGCGATTTTATCGGCGCCGGCAACCAATGCGCCATTCGTTGCAACAACGTTTGCCCCCGCCGCCGGCGCGCCGTTATGTCATAGGTTAAATTTACAGTTACCCGATACAGCCATGGCGCCAGCGAAATATCTTCGCGCATATACGGCAAGTTTCGATACACTCGCAAGAACGCTTCCTGCAAAATTTCTTCCGCCAAATGACGGTCGCCCGAAATTGCCAGCGCCGTGCGGTACAACGCCGTTTTATGGCGATGGTAG
>CAYZQQ010000108.1:0-9642 GCA_964480075.1 uncultured Anaerolineaceae bacterium | reverse complement strand
TTTCTAGAGCGTTTTGTCGCGCCAATGTCGCCCGCAACGACAACGGTATCGGGCAAGTTTTTGCGGCGCATATAGTCACTCAGCAGATGGAATGCGGTCAGCTCATCGCCGGGGATACTGAAGAAGCCCTGAATTTGCCCGGCGTGCAGGTCAACCGTTAAAAAGCGGTTTGCACCGGCGGTCGTAATCAAATCGGCAACCAATCGGGCAGTGATGGGCACGCGGGGTTGGTCTTTTTTGTCGGTGCGCCCGTAACCATAATATGGAATGACGGCGGTTATGCGCCCGGCAGAATCGCGGCGCAGGGTGTCTATCATTATCAGCATTTCCATCAAATTGTCGTTGGTCGTTACAATATTACTATTTTCATCAAAGGAAGGTGAAATGGGCTGCACCACAAAAACATCTTTGCCGCGCACACTGGAATGCAGACGGCAAAAGGTGTTTTGATTGGGAAATTTGAACACATCTGCTTCGCCCAACGGCACCGATAATTCTGTGCTAATTTCTTCTGCCAGTGGGCGATTCGCATTTCCGCTGTATATAGCTATTTCTCCGTACATAATGGCTTCCTCTGGAATAAGATAGTGCTTCATAAAAGGGGTTTGAATTCGCGGCGCAAAACGCTCATAATGAAATGATTGATGAATTTTCCTTCTGAAAAACCGGCTTCGCGCAGTTTTCCTTCCATTACAAACCCACTGCGTTCGTAACATTTCTGTCCGCCGATATTTTCTTCATATACGCGCAAATAAATACGATTGAGGTTGAGCGTATAAAATCCATAATTTAAAATCAGCCGGATGGCTTCTTGACAATAGCCTTTGCCCCATTCGGTTTTATCGCCGATGACGATACCAAGTTCTGCCACTTGGTCGCGCTGATTCTCCACGCGCAGGCTAATGGAGCCGATGTGTTTTTGAGTAGCGGTAATCTCGATGGCAAAATTAAAGGTGTTGGGGTCTGTGCGCTGCGATTCATACCACTCCGTTTCATTATCTATGTTCAGCGGGCGAAACCACAGCAAATAGCGCGTAACGTCCGGGTCATTTAACCATCGCACATAACGGGGTAAATCATCGCGTTTAATGGCTCTAAGGGTAAGTGTTGTCCCGTTGATCATACGTTGCTCCTGCATAATGGTGTGTGTCGTTTAGCACAATTAACCGCACAAACGTGGGGTAAACATCAACAATGGTGAGCGATGCGTTATTGAAGGTAAAGGTTAATCGCCCGCCGCGGCTAATTTTTAGCCAATTTTTTAGCATTTGATTGAGCGTGCCACCGTGGGCAAATACTGCGGCAGTGGTTTCCGGTTCTACCGTATTGAGAATAGCCTTTATAGCGCGATTTATCCTTTTTGCAAAAAGATAGTCGCTTTCGATGCCATCCAGCGGCGGGCGGGGCAAATTATTAACCCACGCATGCTCCAGTTGCGGAAACTTAAACTTTATTTCTTCTTTTGTCAAGCCGGATAGCGGTCCCAAGTTTTGTTCTTTAAGGTCTTCAATCAGAGTGAGGGGGCGGTTTATTTGCTGTCCCAAATACGATGCCGTTTGTGTTGCACGCCGCAAGGGGCTGCAAAATATTTCTGCAACCTGAAACTCGGCGGCAACGCGGCGAGATACCAGTTCTGCATGGCGGTGTCCCAAAACGCTGAGTTCAGAATCTAACCAGCCTTGCACGCGCCCTTCTTTATTAGCTTCTGATTGCGCGTGACGGATAAGCAGCAAACGCTTTTTCAAGCGAGTTAATCCTCCAATAATTGTTGCATCGCATTATAGGGGGACAGGGTTCTATGTACAAGTTTGGTGATGGTATCTGATAGGACTTCGGCGGGCAGACGTCCCAGCAATCGACGCAATAATTCCGTTTGCAGGCGTTCTTCCAGTTCTGCGGTGAGCCGGGCGCGATTGCGGTCAAGCAGTTTTCCCGATTCAGTCAGATGGTGATGATGGCTGTCGATGGCATTTGCCAATTCGGCGATACCTTCGCCGGTGATGGCGGTGGTTTTTAAAATAGGATACTCCCAATCATCCGCGAGTGGGGCAGGGGCGGGGAGACCGGGGGCAACAGTTATCAATTGACCATGATGCAACATTTGTCCGCCGGTGGGATTACCCAAATCAAGCATCGCTCGCAAGGCGGCGGTGGTTTTGTTTGCTCCGGGTTTATCGGCTTTATTGACCACAAAAATGTCGGCGATTTCCAGAATACCGGCTTTTATGGCTTGAATATCATCACCCAGCCCCGGCGCTTCTACCACCAGCACGGTGTGCGCGGTGCGGGCAATATCCACTTCGCCCTGTCCCACACCGACGGTTTCAATCAATATGACATCGAATCCGGCGGCATCGAACACTTTTATGGCATCGTACACCCCGCGAGCCAATCCACCCAAACTGCCCCGGCTTGCCATGCTGCGGATGAACACCCCCCGGTCTCCGGCAAGTTCGCGCATGCGAATGCGGTCGCCCAAAATTGCCCCGCCGGAAAAAGGGCTGGTGGGGTCAACGGCGATGATGGCAACAGTTTTATTTTGCCGCCGCAGGGTCTTCGCCAACTCGTTTACCAAACTCGATTTTCCGGTGCCGGGTGCGCCCGTAATGCCGATGATGTGCGCCCGTCCCGTGTGCGAAAATAACTCGGTCAGCGCCGTTTGTGCGTCGGGGTGTTCGTTTTCGATGAGGGTGATGAGACGGGCAATGGCGCGCCGGCTATTCTGCAAAACTTTTTCGGATAGTGTCATGGTGTGCGTTGGGTTATTCGGTGGAAACATGGGATGTGACAAAATTGACAATTTCTTGCGTGGGTGTGCCGGGGTTGAATACAGCGTCAATTCCGGCTGCTTTCAATGCGCCCATATCTTCATCGGGGATGATACCCCCCGCCACGATGAGTACGTGTCCCATTTCTGCCGCTTTCAATTTTTCGGCGATGATGGGCAACAGCGCCATATGTGCGCCACTGAGAATGGATAATCCCACCACATCAACATCTTCTTGCAGCGCGCTTTCAACAATCATGTCGGGCGTTTGACGCAAACCGGTGTAAATAACTTCCATACCGGCATCACGCAGGGCGCGCGCCACAACTTTTGCGCCGCGGTCGTGTCCATCCAACCCGGGTTTGGCAACCAACACGCGAATTTTTCTTTCGGGCATAGCTCTCCTCCTGTTGCAAATGCGATTTAAATGATGGCTCGCTCGTGATATTCTCCAAAAACGTCCCGGAAAACATCCATAATTTCTTGCAGGGTGGCATACGTTTTCACGGCGTTGAGAATGGCGGGCATGGTGTTTTCGGTGCCCCGTGCTGCCTTTTGCAGTTCTGCCAGCCGTTGTTTTACGGCGCGATTATCTCTGGTGCGCCGCACCTGCTCCAACCGGTTGCATTGCACCTCATACCCCTGCGGGTCCATTTCTAAAATGGGAATTTTCATTTGTTCTTCGTTGGCATATTCGTTGACGCCCACCACGAGCCGCTGGCGGGTGTCAATTTCATGCTGATAGCGGTATGCTGCGTCGGCGATTTCTTGCTGGAAGAATCCGGTTTCGATGGCGGGCAGAACGCCACCCAACGCCTCAATTTTAGCGAAATATTCCCATGCATCGGCTTCTATTTCGTCGGTGAGCTGTTCGACAAAATAACTGCCGCCGAGCGGGTCGATGGTGTTTGCCACGCCACTTTCGTGGGCGATAATTTGCTGGGTACGCAACGCGACGCGCACCGCGGTTTCACTGGGCAGCGCCAGCGCTTCATCCATCGAATTGGTGTGCAGGCTTTGCGTGCCGCCCATCACCGCCGCCAGCGCCTGAATTGCCACCCGGGCGATGTTGTTTTCCGGCTGTTGGGCGGTGAGACTCGCGCCGGCGGTTTGGGTGTGGAACCGCAAGAGCCATGAACGGGGGTTTTTGGCGCCGAATTTTTGGCGCATGACTTTTGCCCAAATGCGGCGGGCGGCGCGGTATTTGGCGATTTCTTCAAAAAAATCGTTGTGGGCATTAAAGAAAAAACTCAATCGCGGAGCAAATGCGTCCACATCCAGCCCGCGTTCAATTGCCCATTTTACATATTCAATCCCATCGCCCAGCGTGAATGCCAATTCTTGCGCGGCGGTACTGCCGGCTTCGCGAATATGATAGCCGCTGATACTGATGGTATTCCACAGCGGAAGTTCGTTGGTGCCAAATTCGATGGTATCGGTTACCAGCCGCATACTCGGTTTCGGGGGGAAAATGTATTCTTTCTGCGCAATATATTCTTTCAAAATATCATTTTGGAGGGTTCCCGCCAGTTTTTCACGGGGAATGCCGCGATTATCTGCCACAGCGATGAACATCGCCCAAATAATGGCGGCGGGGCTGTTGATGGTCATGCTGGTAGAAACTTTGTCCAGTGGCAAACTATCCAACAGCACTTCCATATCTTTTAGGCTGGAGATGGCGACGCCACATTTGCCAAATTCACCCAACGCTTCGGACGCATCGGTGTCGTACCCGTACAACGTGGGCATATCAAACGCAATTGAAAGCCCGGTTTGCCCCTGTTCCAGCAGATATTTAAATCGCTGATTGGTTTCTTCTGCCGTGCCAAACCCGGCAAACATACGCATTGTCCATAATTTACCGCGATAGCCGGTGGCATGCACGCCCCGCGTAAACGGGTATTGACCGGGATAATTTTCTTTTTGCAGATACGCTTCGGCGGATGCGTTAGCGGGAGTATACAGCCGTTCAATGGGGCGCGATGATACGGTGATGAATTTTTTGGCGCGCTCCGGACGAGCAGACAGAGTTTTTTTGAGCGTCGTCTCTTCCCACTCGTTTCGGCTCTTTTTAAAAAGTGAAAAAGTATTAGTATCGGACATAGCAATCTCCCCGGCGCAATCGTTGGGCAAACAGTGGTTCAATCAGGATTTATAGTATTGTTGCTGTAAAAAAATAAAGCTGTTTGTATGCGACACACAATTATCGCAAGATAGCGTATATTATATTACAGAGTGGGCAAGATTTACAAACAATGGCGGCGCTATGGGGCAGTTCGGATTTGCACGTTACAAAAATGCCGGGGCAACCACAGTGGACGTCCCGAGAAACGGGCAACAAATAATGATGGCGGTCAGTTCAGCCGTATTTTTTACGCGGTGATTAGGGCGTGTTGACGGTTTAAAAGAAACCGGGGACAGCTACCGGAAAATCCCCTTCGTTTCACATGTCATTCCCGCGAAAGCAGGAATCCATAGATTTTTACTGTGGATTCCGGATAATTTGCTGCGCGAATTTCCGGAATGACATCCGGCAGGTACATCGTTTTCCGGTTTCCGTTCTTTTTTGCTTCCAATATTAAAACGTCAACAGAACCTAAAGTCGATGGCTGAACAGACGCTATATTTTTGACCATTACTGCGGGGTGAGCTACCCCAAAACTTCTTCAACTTTATTCATCAGTTCCAGCGGGCTGAACGGTTTGGTAAAATAGCCGTCTGCGCCAACCGCTTTCCCGCGCTCAATATCTTCTTCTTTGTCCAGCGCGGTGAGCATTAAAATATGCGCCCGGTTGGTGCGTTCATCTGCTCTTAATTGACGGCAGGTTTCAAACCCGTCAATGGAGCTGTTTGGCATCATCACGTCTAAAAAAATGAGGTCCGGTTGGAACTCTGCCGCCACCGTCAGGGCTTCATCTCCCGATGCAGCTTCCAGAATCTGATAATCACCAATACGGATGGTGACATTTACCAGTTCTCGAATTTTTTCTTGGTCATCCACAATTAAAATTTTCTTCATAACAATTCTCCCAAAGTTATTTTTTTAACGCTAATTTTATCCGGCTGATATATTCTGCAGTATTGAACGGTTTGGTGATGAAATCGGTTGCACCCAGCGAAAAAGTGGTTTCAATTTGGGCTAAATCTGATTTTGCTGAAACAACCACCACCGGAATATTTTTGGTGGCGGGAATTGATTTGATGCGTCGCAACACAGCTTCCCCGGTCATTTTTGGTAGCATTAAATCTAAAATTACCAAATCGGGATGATGGTTTAGCGTCTTTTGCAACCCATCCTCTCCGTTTTCAGCGGAAATAACCGCATAATGTTCCGCAACCAGTATATGCCGCTCAACTTCTAAAATAGAGGGGGCGTCTTCAATAATCAATATTGTGGCGATATTTTCTTCAATGGGCAGCGTGAATTTAAATGTGGTGCCTTTCCCTTTTTTGCTGAGCAGCCAAATTTTTCCCCCGTGAGATTCGATGATGTGTTTGACAATGACCATGCCCAACCCCGTGCCTTCAATGGCGGTGGAACTCGCGTCGGCGCGCCAAAATTTTTCAAACACGTGATTTTGTTCGGCGGTGGTCATGCCCATGCCGTTGTCTTGCACCGAAACATACAGATTCGCCGGCGTTCTTTCCACGGTGACGATAATTTCACCGCCGTTGGGTGAATATTTAATGGCGTTTGACAGCAAATTATTGAGCGTTTGGGTCAGGCGGGCTTCATCAACATTCAGTTGAATCCATTCATCGGGTTCAATCAGGCGGATGGTGTGTTTTTCTGTCCGCGATTGCCACTCTTGGATTTGCCGCACAAAGATATTGCGGGGATTCATTTGTATCGGTTTGATGGGAAATGCCGCGCCGGATTCAATTTTGGAAACATCCAGCAAATCGGAAACGAGGTTGGCGAGATGAACCGCTTGTTCGTGAATGTAGCCTACAAACCGGCGCACTTCTTCCGGCGAAAAATCGGAGCGCATCATCAGTAGTTCGGCGTACCCTTGCAAGGTGGTCAGCGGGCTGCGCAATTCGTGGGCGGCAGTGCCCAAAAATTCAGTTTTCATCCGATCTAATTCGCGTAATTTGGTAATATCACGTTGGATACCCACAAATTTACTGACCGCGCCTTTTTCGTCAAATGTGGGGGCGATGGTCAATTCGGCATCGTATATCCGCCCATCTTTGCATTTATTTTTCATTTCACCGCGCCAGACTTTTCCGGCTAAAATGGTGTCCCACATGTGGATATAATTTTTGCGCGGGGTTTGCCCGGATTGCAGAATTGACGGATTTTTGCCGATGGCTTCTTCCGGATAATAATTGGTGAGGGTGGAAAAAGCCGGGTTTACATATTCAATAATACCGTCGCTGTCGGTGATAATGATGGCATCACCAGCAGCGGCAAGAATGGCATCGGTTTGTTCTTTTTGGGTGCGGATTTCGGCGGTACGTTCTTCCACCTGCTGGGCAAGATTTTGGGCATAGTTGTTCACTTGCTGAAAAAGGAGCGCGTTTTCTATGGCGATGCCGGCTTGCCGCCCGATGGCTTCAATGGTATTTATAATTTCAATGGCAGACTGGATGGGGCGCTGGTGGGTAAATAATCCCAGCACGCCGAGAGGGTCGCCGCCACTGGTTAGCGGCACGGCAATGATACCGTGTACCGGAACATTTAGCCACGGGGGGGAGGCGAAGGATTCTGTGTCTAGGGTGTTGGATACCACCACCCGCTGTTCGGTCATTACTTTTTCTACAATTCCCGGTGGCACAGAGAGCGAATCGGAAAGCGCGTGGTCGGGCAACTCATAGCCATATTGTGTAAAAATAGTCTGTTCGGTAGCACCAAGCAACACAATAGCCGCCGCATCTGCCTCTGCGATGGTTTGAGTTGTTTGCATAATGTCTTTTGCCAGAGAGTTTAGACTCATTTTGCTGCTCAATCGCCGCGCCAACCGATTGAGTAATGCCTGCCGTTTCAATCGCCGTTCAACCTGCTCATACAAGCGGCTGTTTTCAATAGCCATACTGGTTTGCAGGGCGAAACGGGTCAACAAATCAAGGTCATTTTGGCGAAAAACAAAAGCTTCGCTCCGGTAGGTGACCATAGCGCCGATAACGCGATCCATAACGATAAACGGGACGGCGATGAGTGCGCCCGGAAGCGGCGTATCGGAGCCGACTAACGTCAATTGATTGAAAATAAGTCCTTGTTTGCGGTCAACAACTTCTGCCGCAGCCGTATGTGCTCGCTCGGCAATATGAATATTGTGGGATTCATCCAAACTGATAACGGGGACCAACGATGCTTTATCACGCGAAAGGAGATAAATTGCCGTAAATTGCGTGCTCATCAAATCGTTCACCCGCGCGGCGACAGCAGTCATCACTTTGTCAGTTTCTAACGTTGATGCGACATCACGAGCGCTGTTGAGTAACGCCCGCAACTCTTCAGCGGTACGGTGGGCTTGCCGAAACAATCGGGCATTGTTAATAGCCGCCGCCACAAGCTGGGCAAAAACAAATGCCAAATCGCCCTGCTCTGCTGAAAATGCATGAATCGAGAAACTATCGATAGAAATTTGTCCGATGGTCTTCCCTTCCCACATAATCGGCGTGCCAATCCACGAATGGATGGGCGATGTGCCTTCCCATAACATATAACGCGGGTCTTTATGCACATCATCAATGATGATGGGGCGGTGCGTCTGCTTCATTTCGTTATACAGCACGTTGGTATCAATAGGAATTTCTACTTGCAAAATGGAGGTATCTGACCTAAATCCGTGTCCCGCCTCCATTTTTAGATTATTTTTACGTTCCAGCATAATCGCCGCGCTGTCATACGGCACAACTGTTTCTAACTGCTCCAAAATTAAATTCAGGACGGTATCCAATTCTAAACTGCTGTTGACGATATTGCTGACGGTTTGCAGGGTTTGCGATATTTGTCGCTGTCCCTTTTCTTGTTGCAACAGGCGCAGGTTTTCTATAATGGTTGAACCTAAATTGGCAAAAGCCATGATGGATGGCACAATTGACGGGTCAATATCTGCTGCGGATGCGAGCAATAAGTATGTGGTAGCTTCTTTTTCTCGCAGAGGAATAGCGATGCAGGGACATGCGGTGGGGGGGGAAGCCAACACGGAAAGCAATGGATTTAATAATGTGTTTAAATCATCTGCGCCTAATATTGAATATACCACGCTCCCATCTTCGATGACTTGCTCGAAAAATGAAAGATTCTTTAATGAAACGACCGTGTTTTTTAACTTGAGGCTTTGGGACGGGGAAACATATCCAAAAAACAAGGTGTGACCGGTATGGGACACAATAGAGATGGGTAGCTCGGCGGTCTGTAGATTTACCGCGCCGCCAAGAACCTGAAACCCCATTTTATTCAAACTATCGGCTATCACGGAAACCACGGTTTCAGCTGTCGTGGCATGGCGCAATGCCACCGTGGCTTCGTTTAACAACTGCCATTGGGTACCAGACTGTGTCACATTCGCCGGAAGGTTATGCCGGGTCATCAGCGGTTGCCCCTTTTTCAGAGAGGGAACTTGGAAGAAATAGGGTGAATGTTGTTCCTTTCCCCACAATACTGTCCACAGTTATCTTCCCGTGGTGATTCTCGACAATTTGTTTGGATACCGACAACCCTAAACCGGTGCCGGATTTATCTGATTTGGTAGTGAAAAAGGCATCAAAAATGTTCGCCATATGTTCGGGGGATATGCCCTGCCCGGTGTCCGAAATTTGCACAACGACGGTACGTTGCCCGTCTATTTTCATACAGTCGGTTTTTATGGTGAGAATTCCACCCATAAACATGGCGTCAATAGCATTTACAACCAGATTCAATA
>CAYZQQ010000107.1:0-9734 GCA_964480075.1 uncultured Anaerolineaceae bacterium | reverse complement strand
CAAAGTTGTTGGCAATTAACCGAAACAGCAGGATAACCACGATGTTGCTGGCAGCGGCATACACGCCTGCCCACAGTAGTGCCGTCACTTGTGCCATCCGTTCAATGGTGAGCGCGACCACAAACCCCGAAAAGAGAACATACACAAACAGTTCCATCGAATTGCCACCCACAAACGCCTCAATCAGCCCCATAAATATGGTTACCATAATTGCCAACTGGGCATTAAAAAGCGATGCGATAGCCAGCGTCAGCGCCGTTACCGGCAGCGCATACCGCAATAGCAAATTATCGCTCTCAACCAGACGCGCACTGACCATAAAAATGAGCAAGAGTATCGCCAGTAATCCCAATTGCTGATTATTCTTCAGCAATGCAGGATGGAATTTTAGCAGGTAGAATGCCAGAAATGCTGTCAGTAGCAGCACCCAGCCAAATGTGGTAAACACCCCCAACCAAACGTTGTCATTTTGTTGCAACCCCAGCGCCTGCAATGCCTCAATGGTTTCCGGCATAACGCGCTCGCCTTGCCGCACCACCACCTCATTTTTTGCCAGAGTGCGCATTACCGGCGACACGGCATTGTGTGCATCTTGCCGTGTTTGATGAGTTCGGTCTTCATCCACAAACGTATTGGGTTGCACCAAATCTTCGGCAATGGCGATGATGATTGCCGCTTCAGAATCGGGGACATCGGAGGAGATGAGCAAATCCAGTCGGCGGCGAACGCTGATGAGCTGGCTTTCACGGATTTCGGTGCGCATCGCATCATCCAGCACGCGACGCACTTCTTGTTTGGCATCGAGCCACATCGGGTCGTTGAGGTTTAAGATGCTGGCGGCTTCTTCTTTCGTTAGCGAAATAGGTTGAATTTTGATAATCCAGTCAAGTTTTTCGCCGGCATTCAAATGCGGGTCAACGCGAACTGCATCCAAATACGAAAGAACATCGTCTGTCAGCGCTTGCTGTTGGCGTGCTACTTCCGGGTTGGGACGCTGGTAGATGTCGGAAACCTGATTCTCGGCGCGATTGCGGGCAGCCTCAGTGTCAATTACGCTTTCGTATGATATTTTTGCCGGAGCAATAATGTCCTGCGGGGCAATATCGCCCACGGATAATTGCGCGATGTCACCGGAAAAGAGTTGAGCCACCTTTACTTCTAAAATAGCGGTAGACAGCACTACAAACGATACCGCCACCAATAACCATTTGATAATCTCTCGGCGATAGAAATGTGGTTTCCCATTTGCAAGCGAACGGGTTAATTGAAATGACATAACGTCCCTTTATTTGTTCAACAATCCACGCACAATCTGACTTATACGCTTGCCATCAGCGACGCCTTTTAGCTCCGTCGATAGTTGTTTCATCACCTGCCCCATTCCCTTTACATCCGAAACTCCCAACTTGGCAATGACCGCTTGTGCATGCGCGGTAATCTCGTCATCTGACAGTTGCCGGGGCAAATATTGCGCAATGATATCCAGCTCGGCTTGTTCCGCTGCCGCCAAATCAGGGCGGTTTGCCTGCCGATATTGTTCAATCGAATCACGACGCTGTTTGGCTTGTTTGGCAATCACCGCCAGCGCCTCATCATTATCGAGCATATGTCTGCTATCAATTTCCACATTACGGATAGCACCACGCAACAATCGCACGGTTTCTTTCCGCGTGGTGTCGCCGTTTTTCATCGCTATCTTCAAATCATTGGTGAGTGTTTCTTGTATGGTCATTATGAATTTTGCCTTTCCTACTATCCGAAATATCCCCTACTACCCCACGCTTGTCTGTTTTGCCATTATTCGAGGGTCGGGCAGAAGTGAATGCAAAACGGTCACCAATTCTTTCCAATCGAATGGTTTTTGCAAAAAGCCATCCGCGCCGACTTCCAGCACTTTCTTTCGATGATCAATACCGGATGTGACCACCACCGGAATATCCGCCAACACCGGATTTGTTTTTAGCGTATGCAGCACTTCTATTCCCTGTTGCACCCCTAAATGATAATCAAGCAGTATTAACTGGGGTTTCTCACGCTGTACGGATGATTCTATTTCACGACTATCCGTTAATATTGCCGCCTCATATCCATTTAGATACAACACTTTGGAGATTAACTGACACGTCAACGGTTCATCATCTACAATTAATATTTTTGTATTGCACACTGTATCGCCCTATTTTTAAAATGAGTGACTCGCCTTACGCCGGTGCCGATTAAAATGGTTCTGTTGGATTTCAGATAAAAGCGAGCCTGTAACACGAGTAAATTATACCACAGGGTATAACCTACTGCCAACCAACGAAAATTGGTTCTTCGGATTTTCAGAAGATGCTTGAAAAATGGGGCGTTGCCCAGCGCGTTATTCACCCGGTGGATTGGATTGCACCCACCAGCTCCCCAGCAGTGCCAGCGCCGCCAAAAGCGAAATTCCCGCCCCCCACCAAAATGAGAGCGGCACAAATTTCATCACCACCGTGTGCACTCCCGCCGATACCGGCACGCCGCGCAACACGCCGTCCACCCGTGTGACGGGCGTTGGCACGCCGTCGATGGTGGCGCGCCAACCGGGATAGTCTATCTCCGACAGCACCAACACCCCGTCTGCGACGGCGTTTACCCGCACCGAAAGCCGGTTTGGGGCGAATGCGGTGAGGGCGGCGGATTCGGCGGCGGTATTTTCAGGGAGGGAAAGCGTCCATCCGTGCGGCGTGCCGGAGTCCACCAACGCCGCCCCGTGCGGGTCGAAAGCCGGGTCGGTGAGGTGGGTAATCATCGCGTCCGGCGGAACGCTTTCCACCCGATGGACGATCCACGTCCGCGGCGCGGGGTCATTCAGCCGGTGAACGTAGGTTGTGCCGTCCGGCGCAGGTTCGGAAAAAATGATGGTGGACGGGGCATACAATTCCGCTCGCCAGGTGATGACATAGCGCACGTTCAGCAGTTCCCACGCGCGTTCAATCCGCATCGGCGGGGCAAGGAAGGCTTCATATCGCGCCAGCCGCAGCGGACTCGCGCCCCAGATGTCCTGCAATTCAAAGGGTATGCCATAATTGTCATACAGTCGAAATTCGTTATATACCCGAAAATTCATCTGCTCCCCCGCATCGGTCTTGATGGCAGCCACGGCGGCGGGCATCTGGGTGTGCCATTCCGGCGGTTGGGGGTAGAGGTTGTTTTTCCAATTGACCGAAAACAGGTCAAACACAAGCAATGCAATGAGTGTTAGGTAGAAGTATTTGGATGAAAGGCTATTCGCTACGCGAAACATCACCCAAAATAGAAACAGCACAATCGTTAAAAATACGGCTCGATTTAATAGCGTGTAAAATTGACTTTCCGGCGACCAGCCCGTGCCGTTCAATCCATAAAAAAATGCCGCCATCAACCCGATGCCGCCGAGGGTCAGCCAGCCTGTCAGCCGCGCGAAACCTGCCGGAACGCCACGCCGCAATCGGTCTGCCCCATACCCTGCCAGTACTGCCAGCGAAAACGCTGCGACAAATGCCCAGCGTTCCTGCCCGCGAAAGAGGGAAAATCCCGGCACAGAAAGATAAAGCGGTGAATAGAAAAAGGTGTTCCCCCCAAACGAAATGAGCAGTGCCAGCGCGCCCCAGCCCGCCCAAAATACCGTGAATCGGTTGCGCGCCCAGAAAATTGCCAGCAGTGCCAGCAGCAATCCCACCCCGCCGACATACAATGGCGAGTATTGGCTCACCACGCCGGGCAGCAGCAGTTGAATGGCATCCGTCAGCGGGAAGCCGCCCGCCATTTTTTCGTACGCTCCCGTCACCCGCACCGACAGCCGGGTATATTCCACAGCGGGCAGAAGTTGCACTGCCGCCAGCCCAAATCCGAGGGTGATGGGGAGGGCGAGCCACGCAATGCGTTTGAGAAAGTGTGAAAGCGAACCGGTGAGCCGGTGAGATTGGTTATTCGTAATTCGTAATTCGCAATTCATAATTGCGCCATACGCCACCAGCGTGTATCCCACCAGCATCCAACTTTGGGGATGACCCGCCAGCAACGCGACGCCCCATGCCGCTCCCGCAGCGAGCAGGTCGCGCAGCGTTGGTTTGGGGCGAAACGTTGCTCCGGCGGGTGTGCGGCGCAAAAAAGCGCGGTCAAGGAAAAAGAGAATCAGCGGCAGCCAAACATCCACTTCCAACACCGCCAACTGCTGCGACGGGTATCCGGTGAGATAGCCGCCAAACGCGAATACCACCGCCGCCACTACTCCCGCCCCGCGCGACCGGGTGACTCGGCGGGCGAAAAGGTACATAAACACCGCCGCCAGCCAAAAATGGAAGATGGCTTCCAGTTCCAGCGCAAACAGGCTAAAGCCTCCCGCCGCGCCGGAAAGCGCCAACGTCAGCAGGCTAAACGGATACAGCACCGCGCTCTGCGCATCTGCCCAAAAGGGCGACCCGGCAAAAGTGTACGGATTCCACAGCGGTAGATGTCCCGTGCTGAGCTGACGCGCCTCAAACGTGGAAAACGCCCAGAACTGCGCCGGAAAATCGCCGGACAGATACGATTGCCGGTTGGCGGCGTTAGGGGTGATGAGCTGCCAATGAAACAACAGCGCCAGCGCCAGCAATCCCGCCAGCACCAGCCAGTCGATTTTGTGCCAAGTATTAAGTTTCACGTTCAAAGTCTCACGTTTCACAGTCAACATTTTAGATTGCAGGATTGAACCGTAATTTTCACCCTCATTCGCAATGAATTTATAGCATCATTAGTATCTTCTCAAAATATCGGGGCAAAGTAGTGTGTTTTTCTCGTAGGGACAGCCCAATGGGCTGTCCCTACCCTGAATTATTGAGAAGATACCATCATTATACCGTTTTCTCGACTTTATGTCACTTTTATGTAAAAAATATGGTTTTTTGTACTTCAGGGGGTTTGTCATTGCAAGGCGCGTTTTTTGCGCCGAAGCAATCTCTGTGGGCGTAATTTGAGATTGCTTCGCTTCGCTCGCAATGACATTTTGATACCCCGCAGCCAGCTACGGGGAGTATTCATTTCCGATTGAAAAAATATTTTTACGATGCGGTTGCCGAGGTTTGCAATATGTGCGATAATATCATCAGGAGAGTTTTAGTAAAAATGGCAACACAAGCGATTAACTTTAAGCGCGCCCGCGCAGCGATGGTACGCAACCAGTTACGGCGGCGAAGTATTTCCAACCCGGATGTGCTGGCAGCGATGGCAGATGTTCCCCGCGAGAGTTTTATCTCAATGGAATATCAGCATTTGGCATACAAAGATTCGCCCCTGCCGATTGGGTTTGGGCAAACCATCTCGCAACCATATATTGTCGCGTTTATGCTGCAAGCCCTGCAATTAAAAAATCCCGCTACCGCCATCGTGCTAGAAATCGGCACGGGATTGGGGTATCAAGCGGCGGTGTTGAGCCGTTTTGTGAAACACGTTTACAGCATTGAACGCATTCCGGAATTAGCCGCTCAAGCGAAACAGAATCTACTGGCAATGGATTATGCCAACATCACCATTTCGCAGGGAGATGGTGGCTATGGCTGGCAAAAATATGCCCCATTTGATGGCATTGTGGTTGCCGCCGCCGCCCCGCACATTCCGCCGCCACTGGTAGACCAGCTAAAACCGGATGCATCATTGGTCATCCCTGTTGGCGACACGGGGCGACAAAAATTATTGCGGGTTACCCTGCTTCCCACCGCTGACGCGATGACGGAATTTTTGGCTCCTGTGGCATTTGTGCCATTGCTCGGCGAGCATGGGTACGCCGAAAAACAGCGCCAATGACCCTTCAAGCGGGCAAAAAGAAAAATGCAATACCGATGATGAGATATACCGCCAGCAGTTGCGCCCCTTCCAGCCAATTGCTCTCTCCATCTGAAGCAATGAATGCCGCAATAATCACCGCGCCGATGAGTGCTGCAATTTCAAACGCATTGAATGTGAGCGTGAGTGGATTGCCCAATAACAGGCTGATGAACACCAGCAACGGCGCGACAAACAGCGCAATTTGCAAACTTGACCCCAGCGAAATCGCCAGCGACAACTCCATTTTATTTTTGAGCGCCATTTGAACCGACACCACATGCTCGGCGATATTACCCACCAGCGGAATCAAGATTATCCCCAAAAAGAATTCGCTGACTCCCAATTGCGCCACCACCGGCTCCACCGCCCCCACCAGCACTTCGCTGAGAAAGGCAATTAATACGGTTGCCGCCACCAGCACCCCCACCGACATCCGCACACTCCACTGCGGCTGATGGAGGTCACCGGTATCAGCATCACCACCCGTTTTTTGCTGGAATGAAAAAACAATGCTCAACACATATACCACAATCATCACCACTGCCACACCGATGCTGAGATATTCCACCCCGGCGTGATTCACTTCATCAATGGTGTGGTTGAAAAATGATGGTACTGCCAGTGCGATAATCGCCAGAATGAGCATGGTAGCATTGACTCCCGCCTGTGTTTTGTCGAAAGTTTGTTTTTTGAATTTCCAACCGCCCAGAAAAATACTGAATCCCAAAATTAACAACAGATTTCCCAGCACGGAGCCGGTGATAGACGCTTTGACCAAATTCATCAATCCGGCGCGCAGTTCCGGGTTTGCCGCGCCTTTTTGAATCGCCACAATGGTGATGATGAGTTCGGCGGCATTGCCCAATGTGGCATTCAGCAACCCACCAATTTTCGGACCGGTGTAAATTGCCAGTTCTTCGGTGGCTTTGCCCATAAATCCGGCTAATGGAACCACCCCCAGCGCCGCTGCAAAAAACACCAGCACCGGCGACCCATGCAGCAATTCGGTGATGATGGCAACCGGGATAAACAGTAACAATCCGTAATTGATGTATTTCATGATGTTTCCTCCATAAATCACATCTCGCTCACAAAACGGTTTGGGGGGGCATTGGGCGGCAAGAGTATTGTTAGCGATTTTGGCAGAATTTCCACCGTTAAGGGGGTAAACCCCACACTTTCCGCATCCAAATGGATGGGTGACGGGGTTCGCGTTTCAATATGAATGTGCCGCGCCCGGAACAAAATCGTGTCGGGGTCATCCACCAATCGTCCCCGCGTGGCATTAAAAATATGCCGCAGCGATGACCGCCAGCCGTAGCCTTCCATCACCACCCCATCAAGCCAGCCGTCATCCAGTTTGGCATTGGGGGACAATCGCCAAAAACGACCATATAATTGCGCGTTGTTGACAGTTACCATAATAACCCGCCGTTGAATTGCCCGTTCGCGGTCAAGTGAAATGCGCATTCGCGTGCCGCGAAACTCTCGCAGCACAAACATTGCCGAAATGAACCAGCCGGCCATGCCCAAATATCGCCATGAACGGCGTGTATTTTTGTCGGTTTCCACGGCATTGCTCACTGCGGCATCCAGCCCGACACCCGCCCACAACAGAAAATATCGTCGCTGCCCATTGCCCCACGTGGCGCTGGCAACATCAATCTGACGGGGACGACTCAATCGCAGTGTTTCTGCGGCGCGCTGCAATGTCTGATATGGCAACGGTCCCGGCAGCGGAATGCGCATGTCGGCGGCGAAAACGTTGCCGGTACCCGCCGGAATGATGCCCAGCACGGTGGTTGTGCCCACCAGCCCGTTGACCACTTCATTAACTGTGCCGTCGCCACCCACCGCAATGGCAATATCATCGCCCCGTGCCGCCGATTGTTGCGCCAGCGCGGTTGCATGTCCGGGATAAGCGGTGTTCGCCCAGGTGATGTGCCAGCCATGCGCTTCAAGGTATTTTCCGGCTTGTTGAATATCGTTTTGTAAAGATTTTGCCCCGGCACGGGGATTGAAAATAATTGATGCTTTCAACGCGCATACCTCAGTCGGTTTTGTAAATCCACCGCAGTATGTTACACTTTTTCGGGAAATACACCAACCGGAGAGAAACATGTCTGAATATAAGAAACGACCGGAACAACACTGGCTCATTTGGGATGGGGATTGAGGTTTGTGACAGCGGTCGGTTGCTTGGGTCAAGCAGCAAGATGCCAACCGAAACTTCTTTCCCGTGCCATATCAGCGATGCCCGTCCCCGCCGATGACCGGTGCGCTGCTGGCGGCGTGTCGGCGGGCGATGCATGTTGTCACCCCGGATGGGCAGATACTGCGGGCGGGACGCGCGGTGCTGTTTGTGCTGGAAACGGTGGGATACCATCCCTTTTGGGCGCGGCGGCTGGCGCGGTTTCCGTTCATTTTCGCTGTTGAATGGGGCTATGCGCTGGTTGCCGGCCATCGACCGTTTTTTGCCAAAATTCTCTTTCGCAACCGATGACCCATCACTTTAATGCGGTTTTAATCCCGGCTTTATGCGGATTTTATCCCCCCCCCATACACTGCTATCAGTGACCATAGCAGATGGGAGAGAATATGAGTTCGTTTGAAACTGAAAGTTCAATAATCAGTGCCGCGCCGCAAACATTCGTCGGGACTCTCCGCGCGAATATCCCTTCTTTTAAAACATTAACTGTACTTTTTAAATTGCGTATTGTGGTGCTGTTGCTGGTTGCCGCAATGGGGGGTGCATTTTTAGCGGCGAATGGCACGCCGGGCATTGGCGCGTTATCGCTGCTGCTGGTGGCGGGCGGGTTTGCTGCGGCAGGCTCATCGGCATTGAACCAGTATTTTGAGCGCGTCTCCGACGGGTTGATGAAACGCACCAGCAAACGCCCGTTGGTGGATGGCACGATTGCCCGTCCGGGCTGGGTGCCGTATGTCGCCGGAGCGATGATTTTGGTGCCGTCGCTGGCAGTATTGCCCTTCAATCCTGCGCTGACTTTCTTTTTACTGCTCGGCGCAGCAATTTATGTATTTTTGTATACCCTCTATCTTAAACCACGCACGCTGTTGAATATTGTCATCGGCGGGGCAGCGGGCAGCGCCGCTGTACTCAGTGGCAGCGCCGCCGTCGGCAACTGGGGCGACCCCGGCGCAGTGGTGCTGGCATTTTTGCTCTTTTTGTGGACACCCACTCACTTTTGGAGCCTCGCCATAACCTACAAAGACGATTATGCCCGCAGCAACACCCCAATGCTCCCCGTGCAAACGTCATCACGGGCGGCAGCATGGTGGGTGCTGCTACACACCATCGGCACGGCATTTGCGGCGCTGATGCTGGCATTTCACCCGGCATTGGGCTGGATTTACTTTGTGCCGGTGAGCATCGCCACAGTTGATATGCTGGTGCGCAACATTAAACTGATAAAAGACCCGTCATCGAAACTGGCATTTTCGCTGTTCAAAATATCCAATCTGTATTTGCTGATTATAATGCTGATGCTGGGTATTGACGCGATGATTTAGATTGCCTCCAATCAGAAACGGCGAAATCGGATACATTTGATTTCGCCGTTTTTTTACGCCCATCGCTATGGATAAACTGCCGGCACAAATGTCTGGTCGGTAAACGGCGGACGCACATAGCCCACATCCGCCTGCCGGGGGGGCAGTTTAATGGGTTCCGGGGTGAGGTCTTTATACGGGATTGCACTCAATAGATGATGAATGCAGTTGAGCCGCGCATGCCGTTTCACATCCGCGTTGACCACATACCACGGCGCTTGTTTGATGTCGGTATATTTGAACATTTCGTCTTTGGCGCGCGAATATTCCACCCACCGCGCCCGCGATTCCAAATCCATCGGACTGAGTTTCCACCGTTTGGTGGGGTCGGTGAGCCGTGCCTGAAATCGACGTTC
>CAYZQQ010000106.1:0-9747 GCA_964480075.1 uncultured Anaerolineaceae bacterium | reverse complement strand
TTCTGCCTTGAACTAAAGTTCAGGCTGATAGCTCAAGCCGACTTCAAGTCGGCTTGAGCTATCAGCCTGAACTTTAGTTCGGGGCAACCCCGTGAGAATGCCTGAAAACCCTCTATTTTTTACATACAAACGCCACCACTTCTTTTTGGATGAAAAAATACCCGTCTTTCTGAATAGAACGGGTAACGATGGCTTTAAATTCCTGCTCAATAGCATCCAAATCATCCATTGAAAGAAGCATTTCGCGCAGCGCGTTGGTGGACAAAACATATTTCCACAGCAAATTGGCATCGGTTACCCGTAACGAGTCATCGAAGGGGTGTTTGGTGACGCGCCGAAATCGCATGCGCATCAACGAGATGGCGCTCACCGGACCGAAGGCGACGGCAGATGAGACAGGAGCCAGCGGCGTGTCGAGTACTTCACCGACCAGTGTCCACAGCTCGCGCATATGATTATCGCCGTTTAAGGCGGCAACCATTCTACCCCCCGGACGCAAAACGCGCCATACTTCGGCAATGGCTTTTGCCGGAGATGGCACGTGATAGAGCATGTGGTTGGCAAATACACGGTCAAAATAGTCAGGGGGCAGCGGCAGCGCCATTGCATCGCCCTCCACGCCACGCCACCGGGTCACGCGCCCGGCAATCGCTTGTTTTGCAGATTCAACCATTCCCCGTGACAGGTCAAGCAGTGTCACATCCAACTGAGCGGGATGTTCGGCAGAAAAATTTTGGCTCCACAGCCGCCCGTTGCCGCATCCCACATCCAGCAGTTTGTGACCGGCTTCCACCCGTCCCATGCCAAACACCCATACCATCCAATTTTGCGGATTGGTGCTGAATAATTCGTGAATACGCTGGCGGTCAGCAAGGTTTTCATCGGTACGATATTGTTCCGTCCGCAGGTATGTCGGATTGCTCCAAAACGTTGGCTGAGGCATATGGTATCCTTAAAAGAAGCTACACCCGAAACTATAAACGAAAGCCTGCATCTTTCCAAAATTTGGATTCATTTTCAATCATCGGGAGAGGATGCAACCGGCGGATATAGCGCGATGCGCTGTGCCGCCGCCGTTTGAAGCATCACCCGCAATGATTCTTCATCGCCGGTAGCGATAGCTTCTGCCAGCGCATTCAATTTAGTGTTGACCCGCGCCAGCATCTCCAGCACTGCATCCTGATTTGTCAGCAGAATATCGAGCATCATCTGCACGTTAGATGCCGCCAGCCGGGATGTATCTTTAAAACCGGAGGCAGACACATCCCAAACTTGCGGGTCATCCTGTGCCACCGATTGTGCCGCCAACACCAGCCCCGCCGCCAGCAGATACGGCAGATGGCTGATGGTTGCCACCAGCCGGTCGTGGCGCACCGCATCAAGGGTCAGCGGCAGTGCGCCCACCGCTCGCGCCAGCGTCCGCACCGTATCAACAGCGTGTGCCGGGGTACGTTTTAACGGACTGACCACCCATGTTGCGCCTTCATACAATCGCGGGTCGGCGGCAGCCAGCCCGGATGTTTCTTTGCCGCACATTGGATGCGACCCCACCGGATGCACGCGCGGCGGCAGTGCATCCAACACTGCCATAATTTCTCGTTTGGTGCTGCCCACATCGGTAATGATTGCCCCTGCCTTGAAAAATGGCGAAAATTGTTTCAACTGCGCCGTTAAAATTCGCACCGGGGTAGAAAAAACAATCACATCGGCATTTACCAGCGCCGTTTGCGGATCGGTGGTGGCAAAATCTACTGCGCCCACCCGTTCTGCCTCGGCGATGGTTTCGGCGCGGCGTACCAATGCGGTCACCCGCCGCACGGTTCGGGTTTGTTTCAGGCGCATCGCCAGCGAGCCACCCATCAATCCCAGCCCGACGATTGTTACCTGCAATGATTGAAAGGGTATAAAGTCCGGGTCATCCATATATTTTTCACAGTGTCCGGTCAACAACTTCCGCCATACGATGCAAGCGGGTCATCAATTCGCCAAAACGATGTGGTTTGAGCGATTGTGCGCCATCAGATACGGCAAGCTCCGGTTGATTGTGAACTTCAACAATCAACCCATCAGCGCCCGCCGCGATACCCGCCATACTCGCCGCCTGCACCAAGTTCCATTTGCCCGTCGCATGGCTGGGGTCAACCAGCACCGGCAGATGGGTTAATTCTTGCAAAACAGGCACGGCATTAATGTCGAGGGTATTGCGGGTATAGGTTTCAAACGTGCGAATACCCCGTTCACACAGTATAACCTGATTATTGCCGTATGCCAAAATATATTCGGCGCTCATCAACAGTTCTTCAATGGTGCTCATCATGCCGCGTTTGAGTAAAACCGGTAGCGATGACCGTCCAACAGCTTTCAGCAGCGCATAGTTTTGCATATTCCGCGCCCCGATTTGCAGCACATCGGCGTATTTTTCGATGAGCGGCAAGTCTTCCGGCGACATGACTTCGGTGACAATGGGCAAGCCGGTTTCTGCGCGCGCTTCCGCCAAAATTTTCAACCCTTCTTCGCCCAATCCCTGAAAACTGTACGGCGAGGTGCGGGGCTTGAACGCGCCGCCGCGCAACATATGCGCACCGGCAGCTTTAACCGCTTTCGCCACCGTCATCAACTGTTCGCGGTTTTCTACCGAACACGGTCCGGCAATGATGGTGAGCCGGTTTGTTCCCACCTGCACACCATTGACGGTAACAACGGTATCTTCGGGATGGAAATCGCGGCTGGCAAGTTTAAAAGGGCGGCTGACGGGCATCACCCGGTCAACGCCGGGCAACCGCAAGATATTGCCATCGGTGATGGCTGTTTTGTCGCCAATCACCCCGATGATGGTGCGTTCTGCCCCGGACGACAGATGTGTTTGCAGTCCGTGGTGTTCAATATAGGTTTGCACGGCGGCAATGTCATCATCAGAAACATTTACTTTCATAATTACAATCATTGCAGAAACCTCCTTATGGGTATTTAATAGCTCGACAACTGGAACCGGACGAAAAACAAGTTTATTTACGTGACCAGTGATACTCCGTAAAGTGTGAGGGGGAAGTTTCTGCCTCTCGTGGGTGCTGGGCGACTACCGTGGGTGACAATATAATTGGGTCTTTCATTGTCCGTTCTCCTTTCAAAACTAATATCTATTTTTGTTTGATTGCGGTGTCTATGTTTAAAAATAGACCTCTTGCATAAGCGGCTATAAACTTACATAGATATGTAGGTCACGCTTGTAGCGTGACGAATTGTCTGTGTCACGTTAAAAACGTGACCTACGACTATTTTTGTTTGATGACGGTATCCATCCTTAAAAATGCCGAAACGGCGCTACGATCCGGGCGTAAATTTACCGCATTTTTAATGTAAATATGTTTTATTTCTCGCAACGATTTAGGGGTGTTCCAATGGCACAAAATGCGAATGCACATTGGCAATCCACGCGGCACCGACATCTCGTGTCCACACAATAACGCACTATCCGTCCAGCCGACTTTGCGGGCGGCAAGCGCCGGGTACTCGGCGTTCAGGTCGGGGGTGGTGGTAAAAAATACACTCGCCACATCTTCCGGTTCAATGCCATTGGCATCAATCATTATGGTCAGCAATTCTTCGGTTGCCTGTAAAATTTCGGCGGCGGTGTTATGTTCTACGGTGGTTGCGCCTCGCACCCCTCGACACATTGTTTTCATGCTACATTTCCTCCGGTTTCCTTAAATTTCACCAATAAAAAAGCGTCCCATTACTGTGGGACGCTTGTTGATATAACCAAAACTGCTATACCGGGTTTAACTGCCGCGCCCCACAAATTCGCCAAAAATAAAAATAGCCCCAAAAATAAAAAGCGTTCCCCAACGCATTGGCGAACGCAAATATCCCGGGAAACGGGTGGGCTATAGTATCAATATGCAATTGAGCATTGGGCTGACGGCGTTGCATTTTCGTCACTCCGGTATAAGATGGACAAATCATATCACAGAGCAACAGCCATGTCAAACAGAGCAAACGCATCTTATTTTTTCGGCTAAAATTACGTTTACATTTAGATATTTTGCTCAATTCTTAATTATTTTGGACGGTCATTCCGGAATTTTTTGAAGAAAAATATCTGGAATCCATTTTTTCTTATGGATTCCCGCTAAAAACATGCGGGAATGACAAAAAATCCGGTTGATTTTGCAAGTTGCCATTCAATTTCAAATTTAGATGCGCTTGCCTTGCATATCAAATTTCTTTTTTGCGGTAATCATCCATTACAGATTATAATAGCATGATGAAAGTACAATGAAACACCCCTAAAATGGAAAAAGGATATTTATGGATACACAAGAAGAAGAACAAAAAAAACCCGTTGATGTGGCAATGTTTATCGACTGGGAAAATATGCACGGGTTCATTCGCGGCAAAGCGAATATTTCGGCGCTGCGCGAAGTGGCAGAAGGCTATGGACGGCTCGTGCTGGCAAAATCGTATGCCGATTGGCGCGAAGCGCGTTTTCAGCAAGATTCGCTGGTGCTGTATAAAATCGGATTTGAGCCGGTGTATGTTCCGGCAGGGTACAAAAATAATGTCGATGTAAAACTCGCCACCGATTGCATTGATTTTGCATACAAACATCCCAACATTGGCATCTTTATTTTGGTTACCGGCGATGGCGATTTTATCCACGTGGTTTCCACCCTGCGCCCGCTGGGGAAAAAAGTGGTGGTCATTGCCCAATCGAGCAACGCCTCCAACCGTTTGGGTGATTTGGTGGACACGCTGCTGATTTACGACCAAGATGTGAACCCCGCCGCCTCAAAAACGCCACGGCGCGCCGCGCCCGCTAAAAACAACAAAAAGCTGGACGAAGTGTTCGTAAAAATCGTCACTCTGATAAAGCAGGAAGAAGGTTCGCCGATATTGTTGACCAACGTCAAACAGAAGCTCATTCGCGCATATGGCGGGCATTTTGATGAACATGATTATGGCTTTGATAAATTTAAAGCGCTGGTAGAAGCCGGCGAATCAAAAGGGCATTTTGTGCTGAATACTGCCGGATTGCGCGATTGGCTCACGCTGCCACAGGACGACGGGAAAAGCAAACACACAGAGCTTCCCGATTCGGTAGATTTGCTGTACATTGAAATCGTAAAAATTATTCGCGGCTTCAAACAAGAGCAAGTTTATCTGTCGCTGATAAAACAGGCATTGACCGAACGATATGGCGGGTTCGATGAATCTGTCTACGGGTTTAATCAGTTCAAACAGCTCATGGAAGAAGGGGAACGGCAGGGATTTTTCAAACTCGGCAACGATAAACAAAGCTATTTTGCTTTTCTAGCCGACCAACGAAGCAATGGTAAATGACTCTCCCCCTCATCGCACCCTACGTCCGCATTCTTACTGACAACCGGCAATATCGCTGGCTGTGGCTCAGCCAGGTCATCAGCCTGACGGGCGACTGGTTTAATTTAATTGCCATTACCACGTTGGTCGCACAGCTATCGGGGTCGGGGATGGCTATCAGCGGAATTTTTGTGGCGCGATTGTTGCCGCCATTTCTGCTGGGTCCCATTGTCGGTGTTGTGGCAGACCGATTTGACCGCAAAAAAATTCTCATCGCCAGCGATTTACTGCGCATGGGGGTGGTACTCGGTTTTTTGCGGGTACATTCGGCACGCGATTTGTGGCTGTTGTACGCACTCATTTTGCTGCAACTCAGCATCAGCGCGTTTTTTGAACCCACCCGCGCCGCGCTGATGCCCGCCATTGTGCCCACCAAAGACCTCGTCACCGCAAATGCGCTCGACAGCACCACATGGAGTACCATGCTGGCGCTGGGGGCGGCGCTGGGCGGGCTGGCGACGGCGGTACTGGGCATTTCAGCCGCATTTTTTATTGATGCCGCCACGTTTGCGCTGTCGGCATGGTGCGTATGGCACATTTACCCCCCGCGAGAAGATTTTTCAAGTACGACCAAACAGAATGGTTTTACCAGCTATATTGATGGATTGCGTTATTTGTGGCACCGCCCGCACACGCTGGCGCTCACGCTGGTAAAAGGCGCCGCCGCCCTCAGTTTCGGCGCGATGGATATTGTGCAGGTTGAATTTGCCGAAAAGATTTTCCGCACGGGGAACAACAGCTCCGGCACACTGGGTATGATATACACCGCCATCGGCATCGGTACGGGGCTGGCGCCATTGCTTGCCCAAAAATTCACCGGCGAACGGCAACCGGCAATGCGTTGGGGCATTATGGCAGCGCTTGTATTGAGTGTGGTTGGTTTTTGGGGCGTGGCATGGTCACCCACCCTGTGGATACTGTTACTCGCCACCATGCTCCGTTCCGGCGGCAGCGGCATCGCGTGGGTATATTCGTCGGCATTGCTGCAAATGCGTGTGCCCAGCGCATTTCGCGGGCGAGTGTTTGCCTTCGATTTGGCGGCATTTACGCTGGCATCCGCCACATCCACCCTGTGGGGCGGCTTCGCCATCGACCGGCAGGGATTATCAGCCCGCGAAGTGGCGTTGGTGTGTGCCATCATCGGCATTTTTACCACCACCGTGTGGGCGCTGTACCATTTCCGTCAGCGCCGCGCCGCATTAATGGGCGGCACGATATAATCGACAATTGAAAAGGGAAAAGACGCGTTTCATTCGCCCGTTCCCCGAACTTCTGCTATAATTTGGACATTATGAAACAATTAACGCATCTTGATGAAAAAGGTCGTGCCCGCATGGTTGATGTGGGACACAAACCCGATACCCACCGCGAAGCCATCGCCCGCGGATGCATTTCTATGCAGCCCAAAACGCTCAATTTAATTCAATCGGGCGGTATGCCCAAAGGCGATGTGCTGGCAGTGGCGCAGGTCGCCGGGATTATGGCGGCTAAAAAAACCCATGAACTCATCCCTATGTGCCATCCATTGCTGATAACCCATGCCGGATTAAACTTTGAATCGCATCCTGCCGACGAGCGCGGGCTGGCAAGCATTGATATTGAAGCTACCGTGCGGCTCAACGGGCAAACCGGTGTGGAAATGGAAGCGCTCACCGCGGTGAGCGTCGCCGCATTGACTATTTACGATATGTGCAAAGCCGTTGACCGCGCCATGCGCATTGAAAATGTGCGGCTGGCGAAAAAAACCGGCGGCAAAAGCGGCGATGTGATTTTGGAGTAACGATGAATATCACCGTAAAATTTTTTGCACGATATAAAGAATTGGCGGGCACTGCCACCACTACAACCAGCCTGAATGACGGCAGTTCCGTTTCTACCCTTTTGACCGCGCTAGAACAGCAGTTTCCTGCGTTACGGCTCGTGCCGGAGCGCACCCTCATTTCCATCAATCAGGATTTTGGCACTGTCGACACCATTTTGAATGACGGCGACGAAGTGGCAATTTTCCCGCCAGTGAGCGGCGGCAGTGACAGCGAAAAATTCGCGCTGTCAGCCACGCCCATCGCCCCCGATGATGTCACCCGTAGGGTGGCGCATCCCCATACCGGAGCGGTCGTCACATTTACGGGTGTGGTGCGCGATAATTCGGACGGAAAAACTGTCTCCAGTTTGGAATATGAGGCATATCACGCCATGGCAATTGTCAAAATGAAGCAAATTGCCGCTGAAGTGCGCCAAAAATTCCCGGATGTGGTGGATGTGGCAATGGTACAGCGCATCGGGCATTTAGATGTGGGCGATGTTGCGGTGGCAATTGCCGTATCAAGCGGGCATCGGTATGATGGTTGTTTTGAAGCATGTCAATATAGCATTGAACGTTTAAAAGAAATTGTCCCCGTCTGGAAAAAAGAAATCGGATCGGATGGGGCAGAATGGGTTGAGGGCGACCACAATCCCAGTTTAGCATAACATTTCGAGTTTGCGGTTTTGGGTTTCAGTTTTTAGAAACTCCAAACCCAAAACCCGGAACGTCAAAGGTTGAAAAATAAATATGGACATCCCAAAACGTGTATTTGGCGTTACATTTAACGACCCCACCCTATTGCAATGCGCGCTGACGCATCGTTCATACCTCAATGAAACATCAGACTCATCGTTGCGCGACAACGAACGATTGGAGTTTTTGGGTGATGCGGTGCTCGATTTTATCACCGGAGAATATCTGTATCACCATTTTCCCGACATTAAAGAAGGTGAGTTAACCAGTCTGCGGTCGGCGCTGGTGCGCACCGAAATGCTCGCCGACTTTGCCGAACGCATCAATCTGGGTGCGCATTTATTTATGGGCAAAGGGGAAGAAGAAACCGGTGGCAGACATCGCCCTGCTATTATCTGCGGCGCATTCGAAGCGCTCGTCGGGGCAATTTATCTTGATCAGGGGCTACCCACGGTGGTAAAGTTAGTGACCCCTTTCATCGAATCGGAAATCGGCACCATTTTACGCACAAAACGCCACCACGATGCCAAAAGTCAATTTCAAGAATTGGCGCAAAGCATTCAAAAGATTACGCCAAAGTATGAGACCATCGGTGAAGAAGGTCCCGACCACGATAAAACATTTACCGTCGCGGTGTATCTGGATGCCGTTGAATACGGTCGCGGCACCGGCTCAAACAAACAGCGCGCCGCACAAGCCGCCGCTCAAAGCGCCTTAAAAAACCTGCATGCGGAAATGAAGGATAAAAAGGCATAATGTAATGCGTCTTAAAACGCTTGAAATTCAAGGCTATAAATCGTTCGCCCTCAAGTCACTGTTTCAATTTAATGACGGTATCACTGCGATTGTGGGACCCAACGGCAGCGGTAAATCGAATGTCTCCGATGCTATCCGCTGGGCGCTCGGCGAGCAAAGTTACAGCAATCTCCGCGGGCAGCGTACCTCCGATATGATTTTTGCCGGTTCAAATAATCGCTCGCGAATGGGGATGGCATCGGTGTCCATTGTGCTTGATAATGCCGACGGGTCGCTGCCATTGGATTACAGCGAAGTGACCATCACGCGCCGCGCCTACCGTTCCGGTGAAAATGAATATCTTGTCAATAACAATCGGGTGCGGTTAAAAGATGTTTCTGCCCTTTTAGCACGCGGCGGGCTGGCGCGCCAGACCTACACCTCCATTGGGCAAGGAACCATCGACCGTGCCCTATCGCTGAAAGCAGAAGAGCGTCGCAAGCTGTTTGAAGAAGCCGCAGGCATTACCTACCATCGCCAACGCCGCACCCAAACATTGGAAAAGCTATCGGAAACACATGCTAATTTGTTGCGCGTCAACGATATTACCAAAGAAATTGAACCCCGTTTGCGGCGGTTGGAACGTCAAGCCGCCAGAGTGGAAAAGCACCAAATCATCGGACTGCATTTAAAAGGATTGCTAAAAGTTTGGTACGGCTATCAGTGGCGAGAGAAACAGGAAGCCCTGCATTTGACGAAAATTCGAGCCGCCGGCAGTGACCAGCGGCTCACCGAACAGCGCCATCAGCTTGCCAAGATTGAAAATACCATCAAATCGCTGCGTACCCGCCAAACCGAAGTCCGCGCCGAATTGGGCAATTGGCACGCTGATAGCAGCCACCTTCACCGTCAAGCCGAAACCGTGCAGCGCGAGCTTGCCGTGGGCGAGGAACGGGCGCGACAACTCGCCGCCCAGCGCGAAGAATTCATCACCGAAGTACAATTGCTGGCAGAGCAACTGCAACAACAACAGACAACCGTTCAAAATGCACGGCAGACGCTTGATAAAATGAATCAATCGCTTCAAGCCGCAGAAAATGAGCTGGCAACGGCAAAAAAGAATCTCAGCACGCACC
>CAYZQQ010000105.1:0-9818 GCA_964480075.1 uncultured Anaerolineaceae bacterium | reverse complement strand
ACGCGGAACGAATTGCCTGGATTTTTCAGCAATCCGCCGGAAGCCGGTTTTTCGGTGTGGGGAATGGCGGTGGTCGGTGTGGAAAGCGTGTTCAGCGCGGCGCGGGCATCGGCGTTGGCGGGATTGATTTTCAGCGCCTGCGCCAACAGCGATTTTCGCTCGGTGGGGGTGCGCGCCACCCGACTCAACCATACCAGCGCGCGATCATTTTCATCGTCGGCTTGCAAAACTTGCTCAAACAACTTGCGAGCGGTATCAGCGTCGCCTTTTTCAAAAGCAGAAATTCCCTGCTGTAACAGTGATGCCATCGCTTCACCTCGGATTTGTCATAACGACTTTCCATAAGTATAACAGATGGGGCGAAAAGAAGCAAGGGCAAGTGATGTGTGAAAAGCGTGAAAACGTGAAAGTGAGCGGGTATGCCGGTGAGCATGTGAGACTGTGAAACGTAAAAACGTGATACGTGATGACCGTGAACTTGAAACCTTGAACTTTGAACCTTGAACTTCAACTCTGAAACGGAGGCATTTATGCTCAACCAACTTGAACAACTGGGTCAAACAGCGCTGGCGGAATTGAAAAAAATTGCCGACAGCAAAACTTTGACCGGCTGGCACATTCAATATCTGGGCAAAAAAGGCGAAATCACGCTGATGTTGCGTCGTGTGGGCGAATTATCGCGTGAAGAACGCCCGGCATTTGGAAAACGCGCCAACCAGATAAAACGCGAATTGGAACTGGCGCACGAAGAACGCGCCGCCGAAATTAAATCGCTGGAAATGGAAAAAGCCTTCGCCGAAAACGCGCTCGACGTGACTCTGCCGGGGCGACCCGTCCGCCGGGGGCATCTGCATCCCAGTACGCAAGTGTTGCGCCGCATCTATCAAATTTGGGCGGAAATGGGCTTTCAGGTGTACCGCGCCCGCGATGTGGAAACAGATGAATACAACTTTCAACTGCTGAACATCCCGCCGCACCACCCCGCCCGCGAAATGCAAGACACCTTTTACACCACCACCGAAGGCGTGCTGTTGCGCACCCACACCTCGCCGGGGCAAATCCACGCCATGCACGAATATGCCCCCGCCCCCATCCGCATTATTCTACCGGGGATGTGCTATCGCCACGAGCAAATCACCGCCCGCAGCGAAATCCAGTTCCATCAGGTGGAAGGGCTGGCAATCGGACGCAATATTCGGATGACTGACTTGAAAGGCACGCTCACCGCTTTTGCCCAACGACTTTTTGGCGCGGGCACACCGACGCGCTTTCGTGCCAGCTACTTCCCGTTTACCGAACCCTCTGCCGAAATGGATGTGCAGTGCATCATCTGCGGTGGCAAAGGCTGTAAAACGTGTAAACACACCGGCTGGCTGGAAATTCTTGGCTGTGGCATGGTGCATCCCACGGTGTTGCGCAATGGCGGATATGACCCGGAAATCTACACGGGCTTTGCGTTTGGGATGGGACCGGAACGCATCACTATGCTCAAACACGGTATCGAAGATATTCGCTATTTCTGGGGAAATGATGTGCGGTTTTTGCGGCAATTCTGACAAGTAGCAAATGACAAATAGCGAGTAGCGAATATAGCTTTGCTACCCTGTAACCTTGAACTTTGAACCTGAAACTTGAAACCCGAATTACACGGAGTTTGACATGAAAGTACCTGTATCTTGGTTAAAAGATTTTGTTGACATTAAACTGCCCATCCCCAAATTGGCGGACGTGATGACCATGGCGGGCATGGAAGTGACCCACATCGATTACATCGGCTTGCCTGAAGCTGACCTGCCGTGGGACCGCGAAATGCTGGTGCTGGGACATATTTTGCAGGTGGAACAGCACCCCAACGCCGATAAACTGGTGCTCGCCACGGTGAACATCGGTGCAGCCGAACCGGAAACCGTTGTCACCGGCGCACCGAACCTCTTTCCGTACATCGGGCAGGGCGATATTTCTGCGCTGGGGCTGAAATCGCCTTTTGTGATGGAGGGCGCAACAGTGTACGACGGGCACGCCAAAGTGCCGGGCAAAAAGATGAAGCTCAAAGGGCGTGCCATTCGGGGCATTATGAACCGCCATATGCTCTGCTCGGAAAAAGAACTCGGTATCAGCGACGACCACGAAGGCATTATGCTGCTGGAAGCGGATGCCGCACCCGGCACGCCGCTGGTGGACGTGCTCGGCGACGCGGTGCTGGAATTTGACGTGCTGCCGAACATCGCCCGCACCACTTCCATTATCGGGGTCGCCCGCGAAATTGCCGCGCTGACCGGCGAAAAATTGCGCACCCCCGATGTCACCATCGCCCCCGCTGGAAAATCACTTGCCGACCGGCTCGCCATCGACACCACCAGCCCTAAATTTAATCCGCGATTTGTGGGTGTGCTCATCGAAGGAATCAATATCAAACCGTCGCCATATTGGATGCAATTGCGCCTACGGCTGGCGGGAATGCGCCCCATCAACAATATTGTGGATGTGAGCAATTATGTGATGCTGGAGGTGGGGCAGCCCAACCATGCTTTTGATTGGGATATGTTGCAAGCCCGTGCCGCCGAATATAGCGCCGATGGCAAAGTCCATCTTATTACCCGATTGGCGGAACCGGGCGAAAAACTGCGCACGCTGGATGATGACGTGCGCGATATGCCCGCGTCAGCTATGATGGTCACCGACCCAAAATCCGCGCTCAGTATCGCCGGGATAATGGGCGGTATGGAAAGCGAAGTGCAACCGACCAGCAAAAATATTCTCATCGAATCGGCGGCGTGGAATTTCATCAACATTCGCCAAACCGCCACCGCGCTCAAACTCCATTCTGAAGCGGGATACCGGTTCAGTCGCGGCGTGCATCCGTCGCAGGCGATGCTGGGCGCACTACGCGCCGCCAAACTGATTCACGAGCTGGCGGGCGGTACCATTTCCGCCGATATGGTGGACACTTATCCCCTGCCGCGGGAAACTATCTCGCTGGAACTCTCCACCGCCGATGTCACCCGTCTGCTGGGGATTGACCTTTCTCGCGACACCATCCGGGGCTATCTGGAAGGGCTGGAATTTGTCTGCGAACCGGTTGGAGATGATACCCTGCGCGTTACCGTCCCCGACCATCGCATGGACATCAGCGCCGACCCCGTCATCGGGCGGGCGGATTTGTTGGAAGAAATTGTGCGCATGTACGGTTACGATAAAATTCCGCACACCGAACTGACCGACACGCTGCCCCCGCAGCGCAACAACCCGAAACTTGACTGGGAAATGACCCTGCAAGATTTGTTGGTAGATGTCGGTATGCAAGAAATCATCACCTACCGGCTGACGACCCCCGAAGCCGAAGCGCGACTCATCCCCGGCGGCGAACCGCCGGACGATAGCCAATATGTCGCGCTGGTGAATCCGTCCACCGCCGACCGGCGGGTGATGCGCCGCAGTCTGCTCAACAGCGTGCTGGAAATCGCCGCCGCCAACAGCCGGTTCACCGATGAACTGGCGCTGTTTGAGATATCATCCGTTTTTCTGCCCACCGAAAATGACGTGCTGCCCATCGAGCAGACACGGGCGGCGATGGTGCTTTCGGGATCGCGCGCGCCGCACAACTGGCAGGATGGCGATGCCACTGTGATGGACTTTTTTGATATGAAAGGGGTGCTGGAAGCTGTGTTGAATGGCTTGCACGCAAAAGATATTGTTTTCCGCGCCGTCGAACATTCGGCGTTTTACCCCGGTCGGGTGGCAGAAGTGATTATTGGCAGGAAACCTGTGGGAGTGCTGGGCGAATTGCATCCGCAAGTGGTAGCGGCGTATGAGTTGCCGGCAGATGTGCCCGTGCTCGCTGCAGATTTTAACGTGGATGCGCTGCTGAACAAAACTAGCGACTCGTATCGGGTTGCGCCCGTGCCGCGATTCCCCGCCGTGCAGCAGGACATCGCCGTGGTGGTAGAAGACGCCACCTCCGCCGCCGAACTGGAGGCGGTCATTCGCAAAACGGGCGGGTTCTTGCTGGCGGATGTGCGTCTGTTTGATATTTATCGCGGCGAGCAAATTGGGGCGGGCAAAAAGAGCATGGCATACAACCTGTGGTTCCAATCGCCCGACAAAACGCTCAACGATAAAGTGGTCGCCAAACAGCAGAAGCGAATTGTGAAAGCGCTGGAAAAACAATTTGGCGCGAAATTGCGCAGTTAAAAACACCCCCACCCATCGCCTGCGGCGACTCCCTCCCCCTGTCAGGGGGAGGGTTGGGGAGGGGGTTACGTTGTTTCCGTCCGATGGATTTTCTGTCGGGCGGTTTTCATTTGTGAAATTCACCCATTCAAGATACAATTTCGTCATCAAGAAAGGTGAACCCAATGAGTAGCGTCGCCACGTCCAAAATAGCGTATTTAAAGATGATTGACATATTTCAGGATTTGTCGCGTCCGGAAATTGAGGAAATGGACGCCGCATTAACGATGACCACCTGCCGGAAGGGAAAAGTTTTTTTTCAACCGGAAGATACGTCTGAAGTGCTTTTTGTCCTGAAGCGGGGCGCGGTGCAATTTTATAAAATTTCGGCGGACGGGAAAAAACTGGTGGTAGATACCGCCGAAGCGGGTACGGTCTTTGGCGAAATGTCGCTGTTGGGGCAAGAAATGCAGAGTACGTTTGCCGAAGCCACCGAAGATTGTCTGCTGTGCGTGATGAGCCGGCACGATGTGGAACGGATGGTGATGCAAAAACCGCAGGTTGGATTGCGGATGATGCAACTGCTTTCGTCGCGGGTGCGGCACGCAGAGACTCAACTTGAGGCGCTGGCGTTTAAAAGTTTGGCGGCACGATTGGCATCGTTGCTGCTGGAACTCGGCAAACATTCCAATGGCGATATTCGCGGCTATACCCATCAAGATTTTGCTGACCACGTGGGCGTCTACCGCGAAACGGTGACGCAAACCCTCAACGAATTTAAAACGGCAGGGATTATCACTACCGGACGCAAGAAAGTCACCATTTTGAATGCGGCGGCTCTGCAAAAAATGGCGGAAATTTAACTCAAACCTATGCAGCGAGACTTTAAAACAATTATCAAACAAACTCCGCAACTAATTACCGGTTTGGCGCGACAATGGCATACCGCTACCGGCGGTACGCTGCAATTGTTGGCGGTAGACGGCAATGTTTTGTGGGATGCAGAAGGTAATGTGGGGCAGGTACCCCCGGCAGTGCGTCCTACGGCGGCAGGCTTGGAGGTAAACTCCGATGCGCCGACGATGCTGATGCCATTTTACATTCAGCGTGAGCGGATGGGGTATTTGTTTGCATCCTCACTTGACCCAAACTGTTCTCCGATGCTGCAATGGCTGGCGGAACGACTTGGTGCCGATTTGGAGAGCGAAATTTCGCTGCAAAGTATGACCGATGAATTGATTGCGGCGTGGAACCAACTCGATTTGATGTACCGCATCAACCAAACAATGGCAGAAAAAGCCAACCTTTCTGATGCACTCAACTCGGTGTTGCAAGAAGTTATCGGTGTGGTAAAAATTGATACGGCATTTGTATTGCTGAGCCACGATGAACGGGTGGAATGTGTGACAGCGGGGCTTGCCCTGCCGCCTGAATTGCAATGTCCGCAATCGTTTTTGGAACAGCTCATTCAAACTGAACGCCTGCTGGTGATTAACGATGCCAAAACCATCCGCAAAATGTGGTGTGATGCGCCGCCGTCGCTGCACAATTTTGCGGGAACGCATATCGCCACCAGCAGCAATACCACGGCAACGCTGGGACTTATCAATAAACAAACACAGTTTACTGCCGGTGATATGAAGCTGATGACTGCCATCGCAGAACAATTAGGGTCAATTATTGACAACTTTAAAATGCAGCAGGAACTTATTCATCAGGAACGGGTCGGACGTGAATTGGAAATTGCCGCAGAAATTCAGCAAAGTTTACTTCCCCATACCGTACCCAATTTTGTGGGACTATCCATAGATGTGAACAGTATGCCGGCGTTTGAAGTTGGCGGCGATTTTTACGATTTTGTTCAACTGGATGATGAGCATCTCACGGTGGCAGTGGGCGATGTGGCTGGCAAAGGTATTCCCGCCGCGATGTTTACTTCAATGGTGCGGACAATGATGCGCGTAGAGGCGTTCCACAGCCAGGAACCGCATGTCGTCATCCGGCGAGTCAACGAGATATTGCAGCAGGATTTATCACAGGCAGAATTGTTTGTGACGGCATTTATGGCGACGATAGACACTAAAAAGAATGTGCTGGCGTATGCCAATGCCGGTCATACCCCCGGCATTATTTACCATGCGCAGTCAAAAACATCGCGCCTGCTAAAAGCAACCACCCTGCCCATCGGTATTGAACACGAAGAATTTCGCCCCACACAGTATGTCCATTTGGCGCCCGGTGATACACTGGTACTTTACAGTGATGGCATCACCGAAGCGAAAAACCCCCGCGATGGACGGTTTGGATTGCAACGGGTGCAGCAATTGGTGCATCAGCACGCCGACAAATCACCCACCATTTTGAAGCAAATAATTCTAAACCACCTGACCGATTTTCAAGAAACCGAACCCGCTACAGATGACGTGACGTTGGTGGTCATAAAAGTTACCGAACAGCCGGTGGTGCAACCAAAATCACAGCAAGAATGGCAGGTAGTGCAGGAAATTCCATTTGAATATCAAGCGGATACCGCGTATTTGAACGACATCTCCACACAAGTGACCACGGCATGCCGGACGCTGGCTCATTTGCCAAGTGACGCTGTTGGGGCAGATTTTGTCTATCTGGTTGAGCTGGCGGTATCGGAAATATGCACCAATATGATTGAACATTCGTATGCCGGGCAATCGGGCGCCATTAGCGGAAAAATCACGCTGGCAACCACCGGTGTGCAGGTTGACATTTTTGACCAGGGCGAAAGTTTTAATCCTAACGCTGTCCCCCCGCCTATGTCAGACCCGATGGATCCTGCTGAAGGGGGATACGGGTTGCACATTGTCCGTCAAATTATGGACGTGGCAGAGTACCAGCCCAATACATCGCAGGGAAATCACTGGCGACTGGTAAAATACTTGCCGGCGTAACCAATTCTGGTCAGATTGCCAAGAGCGTGTATAATACGCTTCACGGTTGGTGCAATGCACAACAAAACCAATATCTATGCAAGGAGGCTGGCAGCAAAACAATGGAAATAACGTACAATAGCCTGGGTACGAATTTGTATTTGGTAAAACTGAATGGCGCCCTCAATGCTCGTACCGCCGAAAACAGTAAACAAACTTTTCGGGAATTGGCAGACAAAGGGGCATCGCGGATAATTGTTGATTTATCCGGAGTACCGTTCATTGACAGTTCCGGGTTGGCAGCGCTGGTGTCGGGATTGAAAACATTCGGTGGCGATGCGGATAATTTGCGGCTCGCCGCACCGCAGTCGCAGGCAAAATTACTTTTTGAGCTGACTATGTTCGACCGGGTCTTCAAAATTTTTGATTCTGTGACCGAAGCGCAAACCGGCTAACTATGATAGAAACTATATCGTTTAATGAAAACACCGTCGTCGAAGTGATATTTTCGGGACGTGTTGATGTTGCCAGCCGAGAAATTGTGCGTGAGGCGCTGCATCGCGCGGTTGCCAGCGCCGGGCAAGTTGTGCTGGTTGATTTTACAAATGTGGCGCTCATTGACAGCTCCGGATTATCGGCGCTGGTTTCCGGATTGCGAGCCGCACGTGAGCAGGGAAAGGATATGGCTTTAGCCGGGCTTAACAAACGCGCTCAAATGGTATTTTCGCTGACAATGATGGATAAAGTTTTCCGCATTTTCCCCTCTGCCGTTGAAGCACTGGAACAACTGAATGTGGGTGACACAATTGTGAAATAATTGCGATGGGGACACGGATGTCAGATACAATTCGCGTAATGGTTATTGATGATGAATTGCATATTCGTCGCTTGATTAACAGGATGTTGATGGGGCGTGGCTTTTCTGTCATCGGGGCAAATAGCGGCAAGCAGGCATTAACGTTGATGCGCCAGCCCGAAACCCGCCCCGACATTATTACCTGTGATGTGTCTATGTCGGTGATGAACGGATTTGATATTTTGAAAGTCATCAAAGCAGACCCAACCCTCGCCGATATTCCCGTGATTTTTCTGACCGCTATGGGGCAAACCGGTGAGGCATATCGCGCCAGAGAAATGGGCGCTGCCGATTATATCACCAAACCCTTCAGCACCATGGGGTTAATTGATATTTTACGACAGCATCTGAAAAAATGAATAGATGTCATTCCGGAAATTTGCGAAGTAAATTATCCGGAATCCATAGCGAGAAACCATAGATTCCCGCTTTCGCGGGAATGACATCGCTAAAAATGATTGATTATTTGTGAAATTTTGAGCCGTTATTGAAATGGTTCAACAAGTTCAAATAACGGAGGCACCGTTGGAGATTCTCGGCGGCTCACTTTTTGCTGTTGCCGGCGCCGGCGAATCGCACGGACCGGGCATTACCACCATCGTATTTGGGTGTCCGCCCGGACTTGACTTATCGACCCGCGCCATACAGCCATATCTCAATCGCCGCCGACCCGGTGGCACAAAACACGGAACACCCCGTCACGAAGCCGACTGGGTAGTTTTTTTATCGGGCATCTATCAAGATGATCACGATGCCTTGCTGGCGGGACCGGAAATCACCATAGGCGATGGAGAGACAAAAATTTGCGCCAAAACTTATGATTCCGGATTTTCCACCGGCGAGCCCATTGCCGCGCTGGTACTTTCGGCGGCGAAAAAATCGCGGCATTACGACCAGTTTCGCGGCACAACGGGGGCGGTGCGTCCCGGTCACACCGATTTGGTAAAGTTTCACCAGTCGCGTGGATTTGTGGACGTGCGCGGCGGCGGGCGTTCCAGCTATCGCTCTACCATCAGCGATGTGATTGGCGGCAGTATCGCCCGCCTTTATTTGGCGGAACATTTCGGCACGGCGTTTCTGTCATCCATCGTGCAGGTGGGTGGCCTGACCGCTCGCCATACCCTCAGCAACGCGGTGGAGACGCTGCGCCATCAATTTGAAGGCACCCCCATCCCGGCGGCAGAAATTTCGCGGTTGGCAGAAACGTTATCTGCCAACGAATTACACGCGCTGGATGCAGATTTTTCGGAACGGGCAGCGGCGCACATCAAACAAGTGCGGCTGGATGGTGATTCGGTGGGGGCGATGGTTGAAGTGATAGCGGTCAATATGCCGCCACTGGTCGGCGACCCGCTGTATCAGAGTCTAAAGTTGCAATTGATGGGCTTGCTGGGCGGATTGCATGCCGCGCAGTCCGTGGAAGCGGGCGATGGCAGCGCGGTGGTTTCGCGGCGTGGCAGCGAAAATAACGACCCTATCCGGCACACAGGGTATCAGCGGAACAGCCACGGCGGCATGCTGGGGGGAATTTCTACCGGCGCACCGCTGGTTTTTCGGGTTGGCTTCAAACCAACCTCCACCATCAATAAACTGCAGCAATCGGTGCGAAAAGATTTATCGGAATTGGATTTTCAGCTTGAAAAAGGCAGACACGACCCGTGTGTTGGGGTGCGGGCGGGCATCACGCTGGAATCTCGGCTGGCAATCGGCGTGATGAATGCCGCCCTGATGCACGCCGCACGCCACCTTCATCCCGATGATTTTCAGCTATTTTGAGGCAGTCACGTTGAACATAATTGCAGAATCCACCACTACCACCGTTGCCCCCCCCATCACCGATATACATTTTGACGTAATGGACGACACAGAACTGGAGCGTCCGTATCGGG
>CAYZQQ010000104.1:2419-9888 GCA_964480075.1 uncultured Anaerolineaceae bacterium | reverse complement strand
TTGTCAGTCAGCGTTTCAGGTTCAAAGTTGCAGGGTGGCAAATTGCCACTTTGTTACTACCCTGCTAGAAATAGCTGCTAATAATTTCCAGCACTTTTTGGATGTCTTTCGGGTCGCCGGATTGCACTTTGGTGGATGAGGCGCGGGCGATGGCGTTCAGCGCGCTGATGTCCGCATCGGAGCCATAAGCCACCGGAATGACCAGCACCGGATTTCTGTCGCCGTGCGCCTGCGTGATTGCCGTCACCACATCGTTGAGCGCGTTAAAACTGGCGGTGTCTTTGCCATCGCTCAGCACCACAATGGCTTTGATGCGATTTTCGCCCTCAGCCTGATTGGAGCGCATCACAGTAATGGCTTTCAAAATGGCATCATACAGCGCGGTATCGCCAGCTGCCTCAAGGCTATCCACCTGCTGGCGAATGTTGGCGCTGGCGCCCTCAAACGATGCCAACGGCACAGCCATTTCGACAGTTTGATTAAATTTCACCAACCCCACCCGGTTCTGCGACGGCATATTGTCCAAAAATGAAAGCGCGGCTTGTTTTGCTTGATCGATTTTAGAGCCGGACATAGAGCCGGACACATCGAACACCACCAGCACATCCGCCTGTTTTTTGACATATTGCCAGCTTGATTGCACAGCGGCAATCACGTCCGGGTCGGGTTCATCCAGCACGGTGGTGGGTTGGTTGGGATCCACGCCGAGTTCCGGCACGATGGGGTAGCCCAGCGGCACATCGGGGTTTACCGGGCGGAAACCGCTTTCCATTATTTTCTGCTGCACGTCCGCGCTGCGGATATATTCCGTGAAAACTTTGGCGGCGGCGCGCTGTGCGGGGGTTGTCCAATCAGCGTTCACAATGCCGAAGGGATGTTCGTGCCAAAATGTACCTTCTTTGGGATAGAGCGCCACCAGTTTCCCCGGCGGCTTGTAATTGGTTTTGCCCTGATTGATGTAAATCAGGTCATTTTCTTCCAGCGCCACAAAATCGAGATAGCTCGGTCCCTGCGCGATATATTCTTTAAATTCGGTGGTGCGCGATGAATAATGCTTGATGAGATTTTCAATATCGCGCACGCCCTGCTGCACATCGGGGTTTTGCACTTCCGGCATGCTGAGCCGCCGCAGGTTGGTGTTTCCGGCGTTATATTTCGCGCTGGCGTAAAATTCGGCAATGAGGGTAGAGAGTGCGGTGGAACTGACATACGGGTCGGTATGCCCATAATAAACGGTGGTGCGGTCGCCGCCAATGCCGTAACTTGCCCAGCCGTTGGGTGATTGCATCACTTTGAGCAGTTCCTCCCAGCCGACGGGTGCGCCGCCGTTTGCCTGCTGAAGCGCCTGCAAGCGGCTTTCCCAAATTGCCATCACCACCGGGGCGAGCGCGGTGGACGGGCTATCCGCCAAATCGAAAATTTGCCGCCCGGTTTGATAGTTGACCAGCGCCAGCCAGTGGCTCACGGAGGGCGCGAAGATGGTCGGCTGGGCGACATTGGCATTATTCGGCGCGATGATGGCGTTGATGATGCCCTGATGCACCGTGCCGGACGAGCCGGGTTCGCCGGTGACGTAAATCGGTTTTTCATCTTTCGCCAATTTGTCGCCCGTGAGCGGATTGATGCCGTTGGCGTAACTGCGGTTGAAATTGTCAATCGCGTCCGGCATATATAATTTACTTTCGGGTGCGTAAATGATGGAAATTTCGATGGCGTTTTTGGGCTTTGAAACGCCACTACTGCTACTGAACGGGTCGTTGGACGAGCTGCCAAACAGTGAACACGCCAGCACACTCATCAAAAACAGGGGGATTATCATCCAGATTTTTTTGTGTCGCATATCGCCCTCCGGGGGTTTCAAGTTCAAAGTTCAAATCAATGCAAAATTAAAAATGCAAAGTTCAAAATTAGTCGTCAGTGGTCAGTTTCTAGGTTTCAGCGGTCAGTATTCAGCAATCAGAAAACAACCAATCGCCAATCTCTATTCTCCAATTTCTATTTAAACTGCGCCCGCAACCGTTCCGCCGTGGCACCGTCCACCTCCACAGCATTGGCGGGGGGGAATGCGCTGGCAGACTGCAATCCGTATTGTGGCAAACGGTTTTGCTGGTCGGCGCTGAGCAGAAAATCGCGGAAAATTGCGGCGGCTTTTTCGCGGTCTGCCGCGCCTTTGGCGGTGCTGCCCCGTCGAATTAGATATGGAAAATCAAATACCACCGGATATTGCGGTGCCTGTTCCATAAATTGATTGCGATTCACATCCGGTAGTTGGCTTTGCAAAATAATGCCCACATCCACCGAAGGCGGGGTGCGGGTCAATTGATTCAAAGGTGAGCCGTTTTTGTCCGGCACGGCATTCAGAATTTCATCCACCCAGCGCAAAAAGCCGGTGTCTGTCACCATGCTCGCGTTTAAAGCGGGTTGTTGATGGTAGCTCGCCGCGGCAGAAAGGAATGCCGCCAGCCCAGCCACACTATTTTTGGGCGAAGGGAGCGCGGCATCAAAACGGGCATCGCCTCCGCCGAGCGACTGCCACTGCGCGGCATCCACCGCCGCCGTGTACACCGTCACCCAATTGAGTTTGCCCTGCAAGCCGGTTCGCTGCGCCACAGCCAGCCACACCAGCCCGTCCTGCGCCACCGATGTCCCCGTTTCATCGTAGGGGATACCGCGCGCCATTTGCCGCACAAAATCGGCATCGGCAATCCATGCATCCGGCAGCGATACTTCTTTTGATAAATCAAGTTGCTGGGTAGCGTCCAGCCCTTTCAGGGTAATAATTTCCACCGAAATTTGGCTGTTGTGCTGATTAAAATCGCTGGCGGCATCCCGCGCCCAGCTTTCCAGCGCGGGCGAGACAGCAATTCGCAGGTCGGTACTCACGCCGCCGCGCGTCGGCAGGGTATAAACCTGCTCTTTTTCCAGCAACAGTGTCGCCGCTACCACCGCCACAGCTATGCCAACAATGATGAAAAAGAAGATTTTTGTTTTGAGTGTCATGATGGTTTCAAGTCCAAAGTTTCAAGTCTCAAGTTTATACAATACGATTCGGCAAACGGGCGAATCTCCAATTTCCAATAGCTAAATTCGCTTTTTTCGCTTGCTATCAATCGTAACACAAACAGCGCAAAATTTCCAGTCGAAAAGCTGATACCGGGCTGACAATTTCGGTAATTACATACCAACTCCAGAATTGGTGATATTTTACCTCGAACTGAAGCTCCGGGAGAGAACCGACAATTTTGGTTGACGGTGAAATCGGCGTGGGGTATAATTTGGGTGTTGCCCATTGGTTATGGGTGATTCGTGAAACGTGAGGCGTGAGATATGAAACTTGAAACTTTAACCGCGGTGAAAGGTATAGCTGTGGGACACACCACCCACCCCAAAGCGGGCACAGGCTGCACGGTCATCCTCTGCTCCGAAGGAACTGTAGCGGGGGTAGATGTGCGCGGCTCCGCGCCGGGAACCCGCGAGACTGACCTGCTGAATCCGGTGAACGCCGTGCAAGCGGTACACGCCATTCTGCTGACGGGCGGCAGTGCGTTCGGACTCGCCGCCGCTGACGGGGTGATGCGCTGGCTGGAAGAACGCGGCATCGGGTTTGATGTGGGCGTGGCAACCGTGCCGATTGTCCCCGCCGCCGTGCTCTTCGATTTGATGGTCGGGCGGGCAGATGTGCGCCCCACCGCCGCCGATGGTTATGCCGCTTGCAATGCCGCCACCACCGCTCCCGTGGCACGGGGCAATGTCGGCGCGGGCACGGGGGCAACGGTCGGCAAGTTGTTTGGATCTGCATTCGCCACCAAAACCGGCATTGGCTCGGCGGCGCGGACGATTCACGGCGGCATTACCGTGGCGGCGCTGGTGGCGCTCAATGCCTTTGGGGATGTGGTTGACCACAGCGGAACCATCATCGCCGGGGCGCGGAAACCGGATGGCTCGGCGGGGTTTGCCGACACGATGGCGCATCTGCACGGCGACCTTTCTCGCACCATGCTGGCTTTCGGGCAGAACACCACCCTCGCCGTGGTTGCCACCGATGCCGCGCTGACAAAATCAGCCGCCACAAAAATGGCGCAAATGGCGCACGACGGGTTGGCGCGCACCATCCGCCCCATTCATACCATGCTCGATGGCGACACGATTTTCGCGCTCGGCACGGGTACGGCGGGGCATGCCGATGTGAGCGTACTCGGCGCAGTGGCGGCAGAAGCGCTGGCGGATGCCGTGTGGGATGCGGCACGGGTCGGCGATTAGAGATTGGAGATTCGCATTTCGTGAGGCGTGAAACGTGATGCGTGAAAGCATATTCGCTCACTCGCTCATTCGCCAAATCGGTACAGCAGCAGCGGAATTTCCATTTCTTGCGGGGATAATCCTCCATGGTGACCGTGGAACTTCATTTCAAACCGCCCTTTTTCATACCACCACACGGTTTGATTTTCGTATGGCAAAATGACTAAATTGCCCACCCGCGCCATAAATTCCGGCGACGGCGCATCCGTGCCGAAATATCCGGCGGCAATCAAATCATCCGTTTTTACCACATCCGCCACGCCCGCCAGTCCTTTTTGCAACAGCGTCTGCGCTTCATCCAGCAGACCCTCTTTTATGTACAAAAACATATCGCGCGGCGACCCTGCCGGAACAATCGGCTCATCGCCCGCCGTGCGGCGGAAAAACCGCTCAATTCCCGCGAATCGCGCGTCGCGGTTCAGGTAAATGGTCGTTGCGGAATTCACTTCGATTTGCCCGTGGTCGGCAGTCGCCATCAGCAGCGCATCATCCAGCACACCATCCAACTGGGTGGCAAAAGAATGTTCTGCCGTGCGGAGGAAGGTATCAATTTCGGCGGCAGTGTACGGGGAATCCGGTCCGTAATGGTGGCAGATGGAATCAATTTGCGGGAAGTACATAAAAAAATATGCGGGGGCATCGGCGCGAATAATTTCCTGCCGCATTTCTACAAACGCTTCGGTGAACGTGTAATATGGATGGGTGTGCGCCCCGTGAAAAACCACATCCGAATAGCTGGAGGGGGTGTATGCGCCATATTGAAAAATATGCGATGAGATTCCGGCGGCATTCAATTCGTCATAAAGGGTACGGGACGGCAAAATGCTTTCGGCGCGAATGCCGGTGGGCAGCAGCGTATCGCGCTCAGTGGTTCCGGCAAACGAAAAGAGGAGCGGCGCAATCACCGCATCCAGTTTCGGCTCAAAATACTGCCACTCGAACACACCACTCTGCGCGGGCGGCAATCCGGTATGAATGGCGGTTACATGCGCCGCCGTGGTCGATGGAAATTGCGAGGTCAGTTTCAGCGCCATGCCATTTTCGGTGGAAAAGCGGCGCAAGAAGGCATAATCGTCTTGGTGACGGCGGAAAAACTGCCAGCCGAAGGCATCCACAAACAAGAAGATGACTTTTTGATAGCGCCGGGAAAATTTTCCAAACGATTCCACCAACGGGGGCACACCGGGTTGAGCTCCCAGCAGATATTTGATGGCGGGTGGAATATCGGCAAAACAATGATGATTATATGCGGGTTTGACGAAATTCGGATTGAGCATGGGCATCTCCAATTTGGTGACGTTTCTATATCATGATACCGAACAACATGTCAAGCTGCAAAAAGCCATTGATTCGACGCGAATTTTCACAAATACACCGGTGGATATCCGATATAATAACCCGCAAAAATTAGTATTACGGGGGTTAAACTCAACGCAAATTGATTATTGACTAAGCCGGGTTTTGTTGTTACAATTAGCATCAGCTTCAAGTAATTTTAATTTGTACGCCATTTGTTTTCAAAGAAGGTTACAAACACGCGGCAGTAATCGACACTCAATGGGTTTTAGCGTGTGTAGTTTAAATTTTATGCGTTAACGTTCACAATTTTCCCAACAGGAATGGAAAGGGGGGCTACGGCAAAAAGAAACTTCGTCTTGTTTACTATCAACTGCAAGTTTGGTACCCAATTTTCTTAAAGGAGGATTTTTAATGAAACGCAAGTTGTTTTTAACTGCAATGCTGGTAGTTATGGTACTGACAATACTGCCTCTGACCGCGCTGGCTCAGGGACCCGAATGTCAGGATGTAGCCACTATCCAAAAGGATGACTGGCTGAGTAAATTGGCAGACAAATACTTTGGCGACCTTTTTGCGTGGCCCGCCATTATGGCAGTGCATAATCAAGCCGCATTAACCAGCCCCGATAAATTCGCCAATAAAATCATCAACGCCGACCAAATTGAAGTGGGTTGGAGCGTGTGTATCCCCACCGCCGCTGAAGCTGATGCATTTATGGCAAAGTGGGACCCCAGCAAACCGGAAATGTTGTATGCCAGTGGTGACTCCGGTCAGTTGGTGGTTGGCAGTTGGTGGACCGCTGGCGGTGAAGCCGACGGGTTAGCCGCTATGTTCGACATTTACAGAAGACTGCACCCCGGTGTGGAAATTGTAAACGCGACCGTCGCCGGTGGCGCCGGCACCAATTTTAAAGCCGTGTTAGCCACCCGTCTCATCGGTGGCGACCCACCCGATACCTTCCAACTGCATGCCGGTTTGGAAGTTGCTACTTACAGCCCCGATAAATACCTGCAACCGGTCGATGATATTTATGCGTCCGAAGGCTTGAATGACATATTCCCGCCCGACCTGCTGGCATTACTGCAATACCAAGGTCACGTCTGGGGCGTGCCTGCCAACATTCACCGCTCAAACGTGCTGTGGTACAACAAATCGGTATTTGATGCCAATGGATTAACCCCGCCGACCAATTATGATGAATTTGTGACCGTCGCAGACAAGCTGAAAGCTGCCGGTATTCAACCGTTTGTCATCGGTACCAAAGGCGGCTGGGAAGCCGGTCACGTATTTGAAAGCGTTCTGCTGGCAGAACTCGGTCCTGACGGCTATAAAGGTCTATGGAGCGGTTCCACCGATTGGATGGACCCGAAAGTTACCCAAGCATTGGAAACCTTCAAAATGATGATGGCCTATGCCAACCCTGACCATCCGGCAATGACATGGGATGGCGCGGGTGAATATCTGCTGAGCGGTAAAGGCGGCATGATGATTATGGGCGACTGGTCAAATGGCTGGTTCACTTCCAAAGGCTTTACCGATTACGGATGGGCGCCATCACCCGGCACTGCCGGCACCTTCATTGCGCTGTCAGACAGTTTCGCACTGCCGAAAGACGCACCGGATATGGACAACGCTACCAACTGGCTGAAAGTTGTCGGGTCAAAAGAAGGGCAAGAAGCCTTTAACCCGAAAAAAGGTTCCATCTGCGCCCGCACCGACTGCGACCCCAGCTTGTTTAACCCGTACCTGCAATCGGCAATGGTTGACTGGAGTAAAGACAACATCGTACCCAGTGTAACTCATGGCGCTGCCGCTGTTGAAAGTTGGGCGAATGACTATAAAGATGCCATCACCCTGTTTGTAGCCTCCGG
>CAYZQQ010000104.1:0-2319 GCA_964480075.1 uncultured Anaerolineaceae bacterium | reverse complement strand
TTGAAAGTTGGGCGAATGACTATAAAGATGCCATCACCCTGTTTGTAGCCTCCGGGGACGTTGCCGGAACGCAAGCACAACTGCAATCAGCCTGTGTTGATGCTGGTGTCTGCCAATAAGTTTCTATTGAACATCAGAGGCGGCTGATCCAGTCGTCTCGCCAGAACAAAAACGGTCAGCCATCTATTGTATCACCGGGTGGCTGACCGTTTGCCCATACGGAGGCAACTATGCGACGTATGTCGTGGGAACGTGTCACCGCCGTTTTGCTCATCTCTCCCTCGGTTTTGGCTATTGCCATTTTTGTATATGGTTTTATTGGCTTTACCGGATTTGCATCACTGACAAAATGGGACAGCCTGCTTCCTGATTTTACACTGATAGGATTCGGTAACTATCAAAAATTATTTGCCAACCAACGTTTTCAGATTGATTTGCGAAACACTGTCTCGTTCACAATTTTGTTCATTATCTTGTGTTTGGTGGTAGGGTTTTTCTTGGCTTTTTTGCTCGACCAACACATTCGTGGCGAAGATTTTTTCCGTAGTATCTATCTGTTTCCAATGGCGATTTCATTCATCGTAACCGGCGTTGTCTGGCGTTGGTTGCTTAACCCCGGTAGCAGCGAATTGGGCGCCACCGGCGTTAATTTGTTGTTTGAAAAAATAGGGTTGGGGTTTCTGAAATGGGGCTGGTTCACTGACCCGGTGGTCTGGCACATTCCTTCCGATTCGATTGTGGGGCAACTGCTCACTACTATTGGGATGGGCGGGCTGGCGTCGGCTAAAGTGGGTATTTCGGCAGGAGTTGTCTCGCTGGTGCTCGCCGCAACATGGCAAATGTCCGGCTACACTATGGCGATGTATCTTGCCGGATTGCGCAGCATCCCCGAAGAACTACGCGAAGCCGCGCGGGTTGACGGTGCATCGGAATGGCAAATCTTGCGACGGATCATCATTCCCCTGATGCGCCCCATCACGCTCAGTGTTGTTATCATTTTGGGACACATTTCGTTAAAAATCTACGATTTGGTGGTTTCTATGACCGGACCCGGCATCGGATTTTCAACCGATGTGCCCGCATACTATATGTGGGATACAACTTTCCGCAGCAGCCATTTTGCCCGCGGGTCTGCCATCGCTATGATATTGCTGATAATGGTGGCGGTGCTCATCGTTCCTTATTTAGTATGGTCAACAAGAACGGAGGCAGAGCTATGAGCCGCAACGTCAGTGGTGCAACATACGTTCCGCGCTGGCAACGCGCGCTGTTATATCTAGCGCTGATTGTTTTCGCATTATTTTATTTGATGCCGGTATATCTGTTGGTAATTACCAGTTTAAAGAGTTATGCGCAAGTAAGTTTGGCAACCATGTGGAGCCTGCCCACCAGTTTTAGCCTCGATAGTTTTCACGATGCGTGGTTCGGCGTGGGAGGCACACGCGGGTTGGGCGTAAATTTCTTAAATAGCGTTTATCTGACAATTCCGGCAACCATCATTGCATCGTTTCTCGGGTCGGTTAACGGGTACGTGTTGGCAAAATGGAAATTCAAGGGATCAGATGTGCTGTTTCCTCTATTGCTATTTGGTATGTTCATCCCATACCAAAGTATTCTCATCCCGTTGGTACAAGTACTCAGTAAAATTCCATGGTTTGGAGGAGGGCATCTGTACGGTACAATCCCCGGACTGATTTTTGTGCATGTCATTTACGGCATACCCATTACCACCCTGATTTTCCGCAATTATTATGCCGCCGTGCCCAACGAGTTGATGGAAGCGGCACGCATTGATGGCGCAAACATCTTTGGCGTGTATCGTCACATTCTATTTCCGCTGTCGTTACCGGGGTTTGTGGTCGTGATGATTTGGGAATTTACGTCTGTATGGAATGACTTTCTGTTCGCCGTTACCATCACCAGCAGCCCCAGCGTGCAACCGGTAACCGTAGGGTTAAATAATTTGGCTGGCAGCTATATCGTCGAATGGAACGTGCAAATGGCGGGGTCGCTGATGGCAGCGCTACCAACCTTGCTGGTATATATCATTCTGGGGCGATTCTTTATGCGCGGATTGCTGGCAGGTTCGCTAAAAGGGTAGTAACCATCCGTGACAGGTTAACGTTTTTTATGATTTGTCAAGCGCAAATGTTAGTTTGAATCTTAAACTTTCAGGTTTTTGAGGATGATTTACCCATCTTTCAAGCTGATAACATGATAATTTTGTGGCTCAACGGGAATTCAGGGGGTAGACGAAGTTGCGATCATTCTGCTTTGAACTAAAGTTCAAGCTGATAGCTCAAGCCGACTTGAAGTCGG
>CAYZQQ010000103.1:0-9895 GCA_964480075.1 uncultured Anaerolineaceae bacterium | reverse complement strand
GCGAATGCCGCGCACGGGTCAGCAGAAATGCCATACCCAGCACAAAAATCCCCAAAAATGCCAGCACCGGCAACAGTTGCTGCGCCGAAGGAACCATCTTGCCAATGCTGAATGCCACCGCACTCTGCCAATACGATGCCGGCAAGCCGACGCGCGGCAGCCAATGGGTTCCCTGCCACGCCCGCGAGCCAACCAACATCCATGCGGCATAGGGTAGCAATATCACCGCCAGCGATACACCCCACGCGGCATATTGTCGCCAATAGCGGCGAAATTGTATCAGCAGGAATAGCCCCTGCACGCCGATGACAATCAGTCCGTGATAATGGGTCATAATTGCCCATTCGGTGCTGAAAATATACAGCGCCCACCAACGCCAGCCGCCATAGCGCCACAACGAAACGAAACTCCACAGGCTCAAAATGGATGCGGCAGTGAGCATACTATAATTGCGGGCATCCTGCGCATGCCAAATTTGAAACGGCGATACCGTCACCAATAAAGCGGCAACCAGCGCCACCCGGCTATTAATAAGTGATTTCCCCAGCCGATATGTCGCCGGAATAACCAACACGCTGAAAATTGTCGAAAAAAAACGCAGCGAAAAATCGCTGTCACCCAGCCACTGCAACCAATAGATGGTCAGTGCGTGATACAGCGGTGGCACAGCTCGCACCGACCGGAGTGTCGCCAGCAATTCCGGAAAAGAGAGATGGGCATACCGCAGGGTTAGCCCTTCGTCAATCCACAAGCTTTGAAAATCAAGCCGATACACGCGCAGGGCAAACGCTATCAGCGTGAGCGCCAGCACAATGAGCAATTGGCAATTGGTTGTTGGGGATTGTTTTTTTGTCATTGGTCACTGGTCATTTGCGGTCCACTGACTACTGAAAACTGATAGTGAACTAAATGAAACTTTTTAAACTCTGATTGGGAACGCAATTTTTGCCGCGAACATCACCCAAAAACACTGTCATTCCCGCTAAAAGCATGCGGGAAATCCCGGAATGACATCCCAAAATAAACTGTTTTTCAGAAAACTCAAAAAGTTTCAATAGGTTCGGTATCTATTCAGCGGGCAAGTTGGAACACAGAGATTCACAGAGATTTCACAGAGATGAGGAGATTTTTACGGTAATTTTTTCATTTCTCTCTGTGTATCTCGGTGTTTTCTCGGTGATACTCTGTGTCGCTGAAGAGTTACAACTGATAACTGATTTTGAGTTTTGCACGGCTATTCCACCACAGGCGGTAAACTGTCGGGGTCAATTTTGCGTTTAATGGCACGTTCCATCTTTTGAATGGGTGATGCAATTGCCTCTTCTTCCAGTGCATCGACGACATCGTCATTATCCACTTGCCCCATCCCGTACCGCTCTTCCAATGCTTGCCGGTGATAGACCAGCCATGCATACAGATCGGCTTCGGTGCGACCGGGGAAGCGTTCTAAAATACCACGTTCGTGAATTTCATTCACTAACGGCAGGTACACGGTATCATACCAACTCGCCACGGCTTCTTCCCACGAAATTTCGCAGCTGCATTCAATTTCCCGGAAATATTTGTGCATTGTAATGTGGCGCAGCAAATATTTATAGCGTCCCGGTTTTGTCAATTGAATGTTGTGTCCCGGGCGAATTTTGTCCAACTTGGTTGTCTGTGCAAAATTTGCCGCGCCTGCTTTAATGAGCAATTCATCCAGCGAATCTTCCGATGCGACCTCAACCGGGCTGATATATTCTGTAACGTATGCCTCAATGCTCTCTGCATCATTCGCCCGCGCCACCGATACCCGATGATTGCCGTCACGGACAAAATAGGCATCGCCCACTTTAAACAATTCCACTGGCGGAAACCCCGCCATTGACGTGCTTAAATCGTACACTGCCCGCCAACGGTCTTCCTGATCATCGCGGCGCGGCAAAAACTCGCGAGTAAAATCGTCATATCGTCCCACACTGCCCACAATTTTATTAAGTGGAACATCCTGCACTCCCAAATCACGCACGTGTGTTAATTTTAATAGGGCACGGACATCTTCAAATGGCAGTAATCCTTGCGGTTTGCCCTGCAATAAAAATAGCATCGAATGGATGAAACCACGGAATCGCAACTCAGAAAACTTGCGGGTTGATTCGGTCGAAAGTCTTTCCATTGTAACAACCTCCCTTTCGCCATAAAACATCTCATCGGCGGCGAGATTCTACCAGCGAAAAGATTTTTCGTCAAAGCAATTCAATTGTATTCTTGCCAGTGATAGCGCAGACGGGTACAATTCAACCGTATGAACATCGAACAGACTCCGCAACCGCACAATCGACCCCCCCGCTTGCTGGCATTGATAGTGGTAGTGATAATCGTTTGTCTCTGCGGTGCGATTGTCGGGGGATATGCCATTAGCCGGCAGCTTGCGTCACCCCCGGCAACCGACACCGGCATTGCCGCCATCACATCCACCGCTACGGGTATTTTTTCCACCGCCGCCACACCGGAACCCACACCGAGCATCTCCGCATTGGCGACCGATACACCTCCGGCAGCAATCATCTCACCCACCCAGCCCGCCATCGTGCCAACCGCGAACTCGGACACGGCAGCGCTTTTGGCGGGCGATGTGCCGATGCGCGATTTGCGCGCGCTCGCCAGCCGATTGAAATACGATGGCGCAGAATTGCCCGCAGTAGTCAATGCGGTTCCGCCGACCTTCGCGGTAGGTGACAGCCGCGAGTTTTGGATTGCCGATGACAGCAGCGACACGCCGAGGCAATTTCAAGCCTCTGCTACCCTGCAATTTATCACCCCTCACACCTATTGGTGGGTGCAGAATGGCTACACGACAGACAGTGCCGCCTTAAAAAAATCAGCAGAACGGTTTGAAATTAAAACGTATCCCACCAACCGCGAATTCTTCGGCAGCGAATGGACACCCGGCGTGGACAATGATGTGCATTTGAGTATTTTTTTGGGCAATGTGCCGGGTGTCGGCGGCTATTATGCGTCGCTGAATGAGTTTTCAGTAGAAGTAAATCCATACAGCAATGCGATGGAAATCTTTTTCATCAATTTGGCGGCACTGCAACCGGGCAACAGCCGGTTTGATGGTGTGCTGGCGCACGAGTTCCAGCATATGATTCACTGGCATCAGGATAGAAATGAAGAAACGTGGGTCAATGAGGGGCTGAGCGAGCTGGCAACCGGTTTAAACGGTCTCACTCCGGGCAACGCCCGCAATCTATATCTGCTGGCTCCCGATTTACAACTGAACGGATGGGGCGACACGCCGGCGGACTCTGTGCCGCATTATGGCGCGAGTTATCTTTTTATGCAATATTTTCTTGACCGCTTTGGGGAGGATGTGCTGAAAACGGTGGTTGCCAATCCCAAAAACGGCATTACCGGATTTAACGATACGCTGCGCAGCGCCGGGATACCGTTCACCTTTGATGATATTTTCGCTGATTTTTTGATTGCCAATTATCTGAATGACCGCTCGCTGGATAACGGGCGGTGGGGCTATCGAACGTTGCATATCTCCCGCCCCCAGCTTGATGCGACCCACCGCGACCCGCCGGTGGAACGCGACAGCACGGTCCGTCAATATGGGGCGGATTATATGAAAATTGATGCCGCCACCCCCATCACGCTCACTTTTAGCGGCGACATCACGGCGGCAGTGGTCAACAATTCGGCGCACAGCGGGGTGTTTCAATGGTACAGCAATCGCGGCGACGATAGCGATATGACCCTCACCCGCGCGGTTGACCTCCGCTCGGTGCAGAGCGCCACACTCAGCTATTGGGTCTGGTTCGATATTGAGAAAGATTGGGATTACGCCTATGTGGAAGTGTCCACCGACGGCGGGCGCGGGTGGCAACTGTTGCGCCCTTCATTGAGCCGCGACACCAACCCCAGCGGCAATGCGTATGGCGCGGGATATACCGGCTCATCGAATGGGTGGCAGCCGCAAACAGTGGATTTAACGCCGTTTGCCGAACAGAATATTTTACTCCGTTTTGAATACATCACCGATGACGCAATCACCCAACCGGGATTGACGCTCGATGATATTTCCATCCCGGAAATCGGGCTTTTTGATAATGCCGAAACCGTTGATGCAGCGTGGGACGCGCAAGGGTTTGTGCGCATCGATAACCGCGTACCGCAAAAATACACGGTGCAACTGATAACCCTCAGCGCACCGCCAACTGTGCGACGATTGCTGCTGAATGCAGAAAATTACGGCGAGTGGCAACTGGGTGCGGGAAAATACGTGCTGGTGGTCAGCGCCCAAGCGCCCGTCACCACCGAACCCGCACGCTACCGGTACACCCTCACTCGCTGATGCGCACGCCGAATACGCCCGCCCAAAGTATCATCTTTACCACCGTATCGCATCCATTGCCGCATCAACCGCGCAGATTTTGCCGATGTGTTTCCTTTGATACGTTTTGCGAGTCCGGCAAAAGGTGGGTATACTTTGCTTGCATTCTCCATAAGTTTACATAGTAGGAGTAAAATAAATGAATCTAAAAGCTCAAAAATTGCTTGGGATTTTCATGTCAACCATTACAATACTGGTTTTGCTGAGTGTGGTATTCGCCGCCGCCGAAGGCGACGGCACACAAGCAAACACCGATGGACTTGATGAAATTGTGGTCGTCGGCACAGACGGCTATGTGTATGCGTATAACATCAGCGGGCAAGAAGTGTTCAAATCACCTGAAGGCGGCTGGTCGCTGGTAGCAGCTGCAGACTTAAACGGCGATGGCGATGCCGAAATCATTGCTGTCGGCGGTAAAAGTATAAAAGTTTACGACCCGCAAGTGGTTGGAACCGCCTATAATTTTCAAGCCACCTACAGCGGCAGCGGCAGTTTTACCACGGTGGGAACCGGTGACTTTTGGAATGACGGCTCGCCGGATATTGCCCTGATTGCATCGGCGGGAACGACCGATAAACATATCGTCATTTATAATTTACCTTCAACCACGCCGACGATTAACCAACCATTTCTAATGGCAGATAATTTTGCCATCGGCGATTATGACGGCAACGGCGCTGATGATTTCGCCGTTATAGCATGGAATGGCAGCAACCCATCCGGCTCAAAAAACTGGTTTGAGCTGCGAACGGGAAATAACCCCAGCCAATTATTAAACAATGACAATGATGCCGGTGTCTATAACGACAGTCAATGGTTCGACATTGCAACCGGCAATTTTGACACCGGCAATGGTGCGCGAGAAGAATGGGTCGGCACGCAGAATTTGGGTGACAACCTGACCGTACAAAGATGGACCGGCTCATCTATGTCCACCATCTGGAAACTGACCACCGCCTTCAATTTTGTCGCCGCCGATAATTTTCGGCATGACAGCATTGACCAAGTGGTTATGCTGCGAAATGTCACCGGCGGTACCAGCCTGCAATTTGCCGAGAACGGCATTGTGTGGGCGAGCATCAGCGGGTTGGGTACAGGCTGGCTCAATCTTGCCACCGGCAATTTGGACAGCGAAACAACATACCATGAAGCCGTTGCCATCAAAAGCAATCTCATTCGCGTTTATCTGCGTCCGCAAGCAGGCAGTAACGGTGAAAGCACCTATTTAAATTGTAGCACCACCGACAATTGCTTTGAGAATTTTACCCTTGCCAGTAATTTAAACGGCGCGCTCGCCGTGGCGGATATTGGCGTGACCTTTGATACCGTTGTGCCGTTCAGCGTTTCACCCACCACAATCAACCGCAGTCCCGCCCTGTCTCAAACCATTTCCGACAGCACAGTGAATATCTTCGGTGATACAGCCGAAAACACACCTTTGACATGGCGGGCGTATATTTTGCCGTATGATGCCCGCACCGTGGCATACGCCAACAACATCTTCCGCACAGAAACCAACATGCAATTGTCCATCACCGGGCGCGGCATTGAGTATCTCTCGCCGGAAGGAACGGGCGTTATCCCCACGGTAGATTGGCTCACCCTCAGTACCGATACCGATGGCCCGGGGACGTACATCACCGGTACAACACCGGCAACTGTTACCGTAACATTCAGCGATACTTTTGCCACATCGCCACTTGGAGCAATCGGGCTATATCGGGTACTCATTCAAGTGCAGAATATGGACACGCTGGAAACCACATCGGTTCCGGTTTCGATACTTGTTGCAGGTCATAGAATTTACCTGCCGCTGGTTCTAAAATAGATTTATTGGCATTTGGCATTTACCTTGATTGACTGACAATTCCTTTTTTGCAATTTAAGCGTATGTCAGAGCCTATGTCATTCCGGAAATTTCCGCAGGAAATTATCCGGAATCTACAGCGAAAGATTATGGATGGAACCCCGCTTTCGCACCCGCAGGGCACAGGCGGGAATGACATACGTTTCTCTTTTTTGGGAGAGCTATCTATGAAATTCTCACAATTTGGCGAAAAACTGACGGGACCTTCAGGCGTTCCTATGTTGATGGAAGATTTGGCGGCAGCAATGGCGGGCGGCAAAGATTCGCTGTTGCTGGGCGGGGGCAATCCGGCACATATCCCCGCCATACAAACTCGATTGCGACAAGCGATGCAGCACATTTTGGAACAGCCCGGTGAATTTGAAGCAATGGTCGGCAATTATCCGGCACCGGAGGGGGACGTGAGGTTTTTGGACGCTCTCGCTGAACTCCTTCATCGAGAATATGGCTGGAACATCACCGCCAAAAATATCGCACTGACAAACGGCAGTCAAAGCGCATTTTTCGCGCTCTTTAATATGTTCGCCGGACAATTTGCCGACGGCTCGCGCAAGAAAATCCTATTGCCGATGGCGCCGGAATACATTGGTTATGCCGATGTGGGGCTGGAAAATGATTTTTTTGTGTCATTCAAACCGGAAATTGAATTTATTGACGACCATAGCTTTAAATACCACATTGATTTTGACGCATTGACCATCACCGATGATATTGGCGCAATTTGTGTTTCGCGCCCGACAAACCCCACCGGCAACGTACTCACTGCCGATGAAGTGCAAAAATTATCGGATTTGGCAGCCGCACACAATATTCCCCTGATTATTGACAATGCGTATGGCACGCCGTTCCCACAGATAATTTTTTCAGAAACAAAACCGTTGTGGAATGAGAATGTTATTTTGAGTATGAGTTTGTCAAAATTGGGAATGCCTGCCGCACGCACGGGAATTGTCATCGCTAACGAAGCGCTCATCCACGCGATGGCCCGTTTGAATGCCGTGACCAGTCTCGCTCCGGGCAGTATGGGCGCGCGGCTGGTGCTGGAATTGGTGCAATCCGGCGAAATTATCTCCCTGAGCCATGATATTATCAAGCCATATTACCACAATAAAGCGTCGCAGGCAGTTGAGCAATTGCATTATGAGTTGGGCGATTTGGATTATTTCATTCACAAACCGGAAGGCGCGTTTTTCTTGTGGATATGGTTTAGAGGATTACCCATTTCCAGCCACGATTTATATGAGCGGCTCAAAGCAAAACGCACGTTTATCATCCCCGGTCATTATTTCTTCCCCGGGCTGGCAGACGATTGGCGGCACACGCAAGAGTGCATTCGCATAAATTATGCGCTGGACAAAACTGTGGTGGAACCGGGATTGCACATTATCGCCGAAACGGTGAAAGCGGCATACGGCGCATAAAAACGCCGTTCACAGATATGCGTAGGGGCACGCTGCAGCATGCCCCTACAATCGGTGGGCTTTCCCTCCCATAGATTTTCCGGGAAACCCGTAGGGGCGGCTCGTGAGCCGCCCCTGGATTTTTATGCTGAAACTCACGCCTTACTTTCCACCGCCGCGAGTAGCCGCTCGGTCACGGCGTTCATCTCACCTTCACCGTCCACTTCCACCAGCACATTCGCGCGTTGATAATAATCAATCAACGGCGCAGTTTGTTCTTTGTAGGTTTCCAACCGGGTGCGGACGGTTTCGGGATTATCATCTGCCCGCTGATACAATTCGCCGCCGCACACATCACACACGCCGGCAACCTTCGGTGGGTTGAATTTTATATGATATGACGCTTGACAATTACGGCAAATTAATCGCCCGGACAACCGCGAAACCAACTCGTCATCGGCAACGCGAACATATGCCACCATATTGATTTTTTGCCCCATTTCTGCCAGCATCTCCGACAGCGCATTCGCCTGCGCTACATTTCGGGGAAACCCATCAAAAATCACGCCATTTACAATATCGGGGCGAGACAGCCGGTCTTTCACCATTGCGACCGTCACTTCATCCGGAACCAAAATACCTTTATCCATATACGATTTGGCAAGCGTACCCAAATCGGTTTCATTCTTTAAATTCTCACGAAACAAATCGCCGGTGGCAACGTGCGTCAACCCCAAAGTGCCGCACAAACGTTCGGCTTGAGTGCCTTTGCCTGAGCCCGGTGCTCCCAAAAAAATCACGTTGATTTTATGAACTTCTGTGTTCATGGATGAAACTCCTTTGCTGACATTATTCTTTTCCACATTATAATGAACTCAATCTTGCAATGCAATTTTTAGTAGCATGAAAAATGTCAGCGGGTCAACCACTGTATATCTGGGATGCGTCACCGCGCCAGCCGCCGAAACAATGTCTCCGGCGGCATCCTGCACCTGCGCAAAATTCATCACATCCCGCAAAAACGATGGCGTTTGAAACGCCGAACGCACGGCGATGAACGGTGGATTTCCTGCCGCTACCGTGTCGAAATACGCTTGATGCAGCGATGCGGCGCTATCCGGCACGCTATCGCCGAAAGTGGCGCGCGCCATCGCAGTGTACGGCGTACCGTTCACCAATCGCGGAAAATCGCCCTCAATTTCATAATCCGGCGAAATGACACCCGCCGGCGCGAGTTTGGCATACCGCGCCACCCACGCCGGCGGCAGCGAATAGCCGCGCCCGTTGAGCAAAAATCCTTGCACGGTGATGCCGTATTTGCGGTAATATTTTTTGGTGCGACTGAGCCACTGCCAGCGAAATCGCCGTGAAATCCCCTGCGGATTGGCATATCCCGCACCGTTGTTTGCCCCAACCAGAAAATCGTTGGGCGTGCGCGTCGCCAGCAGATAGCTCATTACGCCGGGAATTTCCTCCTCCATCCCGGGATTGATACCCCATGCCAGCGGAATTTCGCCGCGCGCGTCATCCTGCCATGTGGCACGGTTCCAGTCTGCCAGCGCCACCAGTGTGGGATGCGCCAAATCGTAATCACCGACATACAGCAGCACAAACGTCAATTTTGGGTTGACCGTGCCATCCGCCAGCAGATAGCCTTTTGTCTGCAACTCGGCGGGGGTTGGGGGTGCGGGCGCAGTCACCGGTGCGGGTTTGGGCGCAAAGCGGTGGACGGACACATTCGCCAGCGCCGCGCCCCACGCATCGCCGCCGCCGCCCTGCAAATAGCCCGCATAATAGCTAAAAAGCCATGTGCTCTCCCATTCGCCGTCCGGTGCGGTATGACTGCCCCCCGTGTCGGCAGTATATTTTTCATACCACGGGATGAATCCCCAAATTTTGATGAGCCGCAATCCGGCTGCGGCGCGTGCCGTTTGCACAATTTCGGTGAGCAGTGCCGCCTGTGCGGGCGATTCGTCTTTCCACGGCGAAAGGTCAAACGCAAACCCGCCGCGCTGAATCACATAATCGCGTTCCAGCGCATATACCCCGCCGCCGGTCATCTCGCCACGCCGATATTTTTGCGCAGGCGTGCCGTCTTCCAGATACGCCAGCAGGGTGGGGTCGGCGCGCCCGCTGCGCAGATATTCATCCATCGCCCAGCGATACGCCGCCAAATCATCGGCGAACTTCCCTGCCAGCGATTTTTTTATCTGCCAGCGCGACGACAATTTCTGCGCCAGCGAACTG
>CAYZQQ010000102.1:0-9992 GCA_964480075.1 uncultured Anaerolineaceae bacterium | reverse complement strand
AACCCAGACTATGCCGGTATTATCGACCATCACGGCATAGAGCGTGTCGCTCGGCAAACCATCGGCGGTGGTGTAGCTTGTCCATGTGCTATCATCGAATTTGCTCACACCGCCCCCCCAGGTGGCGAACCATTTGTTGTGGGCGCTGTCAATGGCTACTCCGCGTACTAAATTATATGCCAACCCGTCTGTGGTGGTGTAATTTGTCCACGTTGTGCCGCTGAGTTTACTCACGCCGCCATCGGTGCCCATCCAAATGGTAGTCCCTTCCGCCGCCACAGCACGAACATTGTTATGCACCAACCCATCTGCCGTGCTGTAAGGTGTCCATGATGCGCCGCTGAGTTTGCTCACGCCGCCCCATGTTCCCACCCACAGATTGCCGGATGTATCGTTGGTGATAGCATTGATGCAATTGTCTCCTAATCCATCCACGGTGGTGATGGTTGTCCAAGTTGTGCCGTCGAATTTGGAGATGCCTTTGCAAATTGTTCCAAACCAAATTGATTTGTTGTTGTCCACAAAAACAGATGTGATGCTGTTCTCTACCGGTTCATTGGTGGTAGCCAGGGTTGTCCACGATGATGTTCCGCTAAATTTGTTCAGTTTGTCGATTGTCCCAATCCAGCGAATATCTGAATCGTCAATCGCAATGGCATACACCAAATCATTGGACAATAGCGAACCGGACGCGGTGTAAGGTGTCCAGCCCGTGCCGCCATCGAATTTGCTCACGCCGCCTTCTGTGCCGAACCAGATATTGCCTGCACCGTCAAAGGCTATGGCATGGACGGCATTATCTACCAGCCCGTCAGCGGTGGTGTAAGTTGCCCATGTGGAGCCGTTAAATTTATTTACGCCGCTATCTGTGCCAAACCAGATATTGCCCGCACCATCAATGGCAACTGTGTAAACGTGATTATCAGCCAGACCAGTGCCCGTGGTGTAAGTTGTCCAGCCTGTGCCGCCATCAAACTTGCTCACGCCGCCATCTGTAGTAAACTATTTGTTGCCCGCACTATCAATGGCAATGGCGTTGACTGTGTTGTTCACCAATCCGTCGGTGGAAGTGTAGGTTGTCCACGTAGACCCGTTTAGTTTGCTGACGCCAAAACTGGTGGCAAACCAGATGATGCCCGTGCTATCAATGGCGATGTCATATACATAATCGTCAGCCAGCCCGCTGGACGACGAGGTGTAAGTTGTCCAGGTTGTGCCATCAAACTTGGTGACACCGCCACGATGTGTGCCAAACCATTTGTTGCCCGCGCTGTCAATCGCCACCGTGTTCACCCGAATGTTTCCCAAACCATCCAGGTTGGTATATTTCACATAGGTTCCGGCGGTCATATCCCACTTGACCACCCCGCCTTCTGTTGCCGCCCAAAGCGTATTGCCATCAATTGCCAAATCATAAATATAATTCCCATTGGTAAATGTTTGCCAATTAGTGACACCCCCATCTGCGAATGCCGCTTGCGTTGTACCCATCCCCAAAAAAAATCCAAAAACAAATAAAACAATGATACGTCTTGTCGCTGTTTTCATTTTTCCTCCACGATAAGATTAAAATTAGTGACTATTTGATTAGATTTGTAAAAAATTGTTGTTACGGCGAACTTTCGCCCAATACTTGAATTTCAGCCCATGCGATCCATGAGGGGCTGCTGACGGTTTCCACGCGAATAATTTGCATGGCTTCGGTGGGGCCGGCGGGGGAGAAAGTGAGCCAATCGCCCTGCTTCGTCTCGGAATCGAAGATGACCAGTTCCAGAGCGGAACCATCACTTTTGATGCCCAGCAACCGATGGACGGTGTGGCCGGCAGGCCATTGCGCAACCAGCAACTTCACTTGGGTGAGCTGAACCGGTTGCCCCAAATCAACCTCAATCCATTGCGGCGCGTCTGCACCGGCACCCCATTGGGTGTCGCCATTTTCGTCCACCGCATTTTCGGGCGGCTCATCGGGCAAACTCACCGAGGCACGCACCGGTTTTTGAAAAGCAAGATTATCGTTGGGAATGGCAACCGTGGCACACGGATTGGGGCTGTTTTGCGGCGAAAGTAAATCGAGCAAATAGCCGTTTTCGTCCGTAAAGCCCCACGTGGGGTCGCCTGCGCTGATGTCTGCCGGATAGTATGCCCAATAGAGCCAGCCATCAAAACCGGTGGCGCATGAGTCCGCGCGCCAGTTGACCAGCGCACGTGCCGCCGCGCTGATGGATGAATAGGTGTGCCGGAACGCGCCATATTCTCCCATGATGATGGGCTTGGCGGTGTAACCCGTCATACCGAACACATCGCCGAGTTGTGCAACCGTCATCCCGCCGGGATAGGGATGAAAGTCAAAGAAATCAAGGTTGGCTCCGGCAAGCAGTGGTTCAGTATCCACAAACCAATCCGGCGCAACCACTTTCGGCGGAAAGAAGCCCATCGTCACCAATGCGGTGGGGTCGTGGGCAAGAATTTCGTCCTTCATTTCAGCGACATAATGAATGAGGCCATCGCTGACCATGTGCCGTTTTTGCGTGGGGTCAGCCATATCATACGTGCCGGTGGTAGATTTCACCTGCCCGGAAGTGAGCGATAGCGGCGGCTGGTCGGCAAACATCCATTGCTCGTTCAGCAATTCCCAGCCGAGAACCCGGTCTGTGGCGGCGGCGCGGTCATTCAGTCCGGTCAGAATATCACGCCAATAACGGCGCGTGGCGGTCACCGCGCCGGGAGTCAGATAATACGAATTGCGGTATCCGGCGAAGGTTGCGCCACTGGCGGCATTTGCCTGCTCCGCATACCCGCCCTGGTCGGGTAAATCATTCGACGTGAACAGAATGAACACGCCCGTTTCTTGCGCTGCCGCCAAAACATCGGCGATATTGTCCACATATGCGGGATTCAACCCGCGATTGTCGCTATCACCGATACAGCCCGGCCCGGCATTGCATTGGTCGAGAAAAACCCGCACCGTATTGAACCCGCGCTCGGCAAGCGCGCGAAAATCGCGGCGGGTGCGGTCCGGGTCATACACCCCGATTTTTAGCGTTAAATTGCTGGTTCCGCCGTTATGCGGCACATACACATAATTCACCCCGCGCGGAATGAATAGCTCTCCGGTTTCCACATTGAAAAATTCAGCGCCCGCATCTGATTGCCGGACGGCAATTTTATGTGCAGGGGGAATGTACGGCGTTGGGGTAACGGTCGGGGTCGCAGTCGGAAGCGGTGTGCGGGTGGGGGGGAGCGTGGAGGTCGTGGTGGCTGTGGGAACGGGGGTTTCGGTGGGTAGCGGGGGTGTTGCGGTCGGGATTTTCGTCGCTGTTGCAGATGGCTTCGCGGCAACGGGGGTAAGTGTTGGAGAAGGTGGAACTGTCGGCGTGGGCGCAGCACATGCCAACGCGGAAATCATCACGCCGATGATGATGGCAGATTGTGAGATAATGTGCATAAGGTGAGGATGTTCTATTCTGCCCGCCAAACCGCGTGTTCTCATCCTGTCTCCTTTTGGGGACCGTAAACGGTTCCGGAGATGGGTCCGGTGTGCGGGAGAGTGAACCGTTGTATAGTTTAAAAACTGTTGAACTTATTTAATTATACAATGGTTCTTAAAATTATGCATATAGATTTTGAAATTTTAAGGTTCTTTTGTGAGGAAGTTGAGTATATATTTGTATGATACACCGCTAAACATGAGGAAATTCTTAAACAATTCTCACGACATTCTCAAAGTTGGTGTCTATAATTTGCAATGAGTTACACGCAAATATTACGACATTCTTTCTTTGAGGCAATTCGATGAAAAAACAGAAACCTTTACTTTCCAGAGAACACACCCGCACACTTTTGACCACTGTTAAAATGACCACCGTCACCGGCGTGCTGAGTTTGACGCTCGCCGGATGGGGGCTGCTGGCAAAAGCCGATGCGAAAAAAACCGCCTCCACCGCGCCGACACTCCCTGCCCAGTCGCTGAACCGTGCCGTGAATGTCAGCAATCAACCGCAGCGACCGGCAAAACCCAGTCGGCAGATTGCCGCTGCACCGACTCCCACGGTCACCGCCGCGCCGACCACCGCGCCGACTACCGCTCCCGCAAAGACAACTGCCGCAAAAATAAAACTGAATGTTGTCCAGTGGGTGAATGATAGTTCCGGCAATCGTATTGCCGTCGTTCAGGATAATCGTGGTAATTTATGGCTGGTGATGGGCACGGATGTCCCGCGCATTGAGCAGGGATTGCAACCGGAATACCAGCCGCAGTTGTGGCAACAATTTGGGTTTTCACGGGGGTCATAATGTTTGCCGGAATGACCGCCCGACCCGCCCACCATCAGTTTCACGCTATGGGAACCACGGTTGATATGTGGCTGTGGGAAACTGAAAACTCTGTCACCCGTTATGTTTTAAAAGAAGCCGAGCGGATTTTTGAAAACGCGGAGGCGCGCTTCTCTCGTTTTCGACCGGAAAGCGAGCTGTCCCGGCTCAACCGGTCGGCGGGAAGACCCTTCTCCGCATCGCCGGAATTGTTCCGGCTGGTGAGGCTGGCGCTGGCATGGCGCACCCGTACCGCCGGGTTGTTTGACCCCACCATCCTCACCGCGCTGGCGAATGCTGGATATGACCGGTCATTTGAACAACTGGCGTGGGAACCCGTCACCCCGCCATTCCAGCCATTGCCGGAAAGCGCTGCCGGATTTGAAATTGAATTGAATGACTGGCAGCAAACCATCACCTTGCCCACAGATACCGCAAAAATTGATTTGGGTGGCATTGCCAAAAGCTGGACGGCGCAGCAGGCACTGAAATATCTGGCGGAATATGGGGCGGCGATGGTGGACGCGGGCGGCGATATTGTCTGCACCGCCTCGCCAACGCCTCTCAATCCGTGGTTGGTGGGAGTGGAAAACCCGCTTCACGAGTGCACAGACTGCGATGCGCTGCTCATTGACAACGAAGCCGTGGCGACATCCAGTGTGGCGCGGCGGCAGTGGACGCACTATGGCGCACCGGCGCATCACATCATCGACCCGCGCACGGGGCAGCCGGCACACACCGATTTGGTCAGCGTGACAGTGGTTGCGCCCGCGCTGCCGGAAGCGGAAATTCATGCGAAAGTCGCGCTGATTTGGGGGGCGGAAGCCGGTTTATCTTACCTAAAACAGATTCCGTCCCTCTCGGCGCAATTAATTTTACACGATGGAACCCGGCTCACCGCCGGTTCTTTTAAAGGAAGCCTGATATGTCTGCAAAAACAAGCACAAAATCGACAATTCCCTGGTTCAACATCGGTCTAGCTATTTTGGGTAGCGCCATCATTTTTGCGTTTGCCGTGACTGCGCTGGTCGGCGTGATTTTCCTGCTGCAATCCGCACCCGCCACGGGGGGCAAATCATTCTGGTACATTTCGCGCAGTACGGGTGTGCTGGGGTGGCTGCTGCTCACCTTTTCGGTGATGTGGGGCATGGTTCAGAGCGGCGCGCTGGGTCGCCCCGCTATTCCCCCTGCGTTGGCATTTGGTCTGCACAACTTTTTGAGTTTGACCGGATTGGCATTGGTTACGGTGCATGGCGTGATACTTCTGGGCGATTCTTATTTAAAATTATCGGTCACGGATATCGCCATTCCGTTTGCCAGCAGTTACAAACCCTTTTTGATGGGGCTGGGCATTTTATCATTTTATGTGATGATTGTACTCACCGCTAGTTTCTATCTTCGTTCTAAAATCGGAAACAAAACCTTCCGTGCCATCCATTATGCCAGTTATCTGGCGTACCTGCTGGGGTTGTGGCACAGCTGGGCGCTGGGCACCGATAGCGGACTGTTGTGGCCGGTGTATCTGCTGGCAACAGTGGTGCTGCTGTTTCTGCTGTGGCAGCGAACTACCCCCAAGCCACTTGCCGCCCCCGTTCCGGTACACGCGCCATCTCCCCCTCCCCGCCATCGAAACCGGCAGCCGGCGACTCCCCGCCGCCGTCGTCCGGCGCGGAAAAATCGCTGGTAAATTCCGGCATTGGGTGTATAATAATCCCATCTCAAACAATTCTGGGTCTTTGGGAATTCAGGGGATTTGTCATTGCGAGGCGCGTTTTTTGCGCCGAAGCAATCTCCGATTACGCTCACGGGGATTGCTTCGCTCGCAATGACATTTTACAGATTCCCCCTGAATTCCGGCTGAGCCACAATTCATTCCAATGGTCGGAATTTATGCGGATTTTAGTGGTTGAAGATGAACCCAACGTGGTCAATTTTATTGAACAAGGGTTAAAAGAAGAAGGCTTCACGGTGGATGTCGCGATAGATGGCGAAACCGCGCTCGATTTCATCCAAATGAATGCCTATGATTTGATAATTCTGGATGTGCTGCTACCCAAAGTGGATGGCAGACAGGTGGCGCGGACGGTGCGCGCCGAAGGAATCGCTACCCCCATTTTGATGCTGACGGCACTCGACGCGGTGGATGACCGCGTTGCCGGGCTGGAGAGCGGCGCGGACGATTATCTGATAAAACCGTTTGCCTATCGTGAATTGCTGGCGCGGGTTCGCGCCCGCACCCGCCGATTTGATTCTCCGGCTAAAACAACCGCCAGTACGCTGCAATGCGCCGATTTGACGCTTGACCGGCTGACGCGGAACGTTGAACGGGGCGACCAAAAAATCGCGCTGACCGCCAAAGAATTTGCCCTGCTGGAATTTCTGATGATGCATCCGAATCAGGTTCTCAGCCGCACTCAGCTCGGCGAGCACGTTTGGGGGTATGATTATTACAATCAATCCAACGTGGTGGACGTGTATATTGGCTATCTGCGGCGCAAAATTGATGACGGCTTTCCCACGCCCCTGATAAAAACCGTGCGCGGCGTGGGCTATCAGCTTTCGGCGGAATGACCATGACTATAACCCTGCGGCAACGGCTGGTATTCATCAATGCGGCGGTACTGCTCATCGCGGTGCTGATTCTGGCTGGAATTGTGATGCAACAACTGGTGCGAGGCTTGTACCGGCAACTCGATTCAGAGCTTGAGAATGCGGCGCTTCACGCTCAGGAACAGGTTGCCATTGTGAATGGCGTGCTGGTGTTGCTGCCCGATGCCGGGGAAATTCGCAGTCAGTTGGGGCGCGATAGCTGGCTGCGGGTGCTGGATGCGCAGGGGAATGTTTCAGCCGAGGTGGGGAAATTTCCGGATGGAACAGTAACGCTGCCCGCATTGCCGCCGAACGCAAAAAGGGGTGCGGCGTCTATGAATTTTGGCGACGGGCGGCAAATGCGGGTTTTTACCGTACCGTTGCAGGCAGAAGGGATTATTTTCGGCTACATTCAGGTGGCTGCCGACTCCTATGAAGTTCAGGAAACCATTGCGCGGATGCGCGGCAGTCTGGCGGTGGGCGTTCCGCTGACCCTGTTGATTGTCGGGCTGATAAATTTTTTCGCGGCGAAACAGGCGTTGCGCCCCCTCACCACCATGGCGGAAAATGTGGCTGCCATCACCGCCGAAACAATGTCCCACCGGCTGACCGTCCCCCCCGCCAAAGACGAAGTTCGCGCGCTGGCGCTGGCGTTCAATGCCATGCTTAACCGGCTCACGGCGGCTTTCCGGCGGCAGCAGCGCTTCACCGCCGATGCGTCGCACGAATTGCGCACGCCGGTGACCGCCATTTTGGGGCACGCCGAGTTGACGCTCACCAAACCGCGCCCGCCTGAAGCCTACCGGCGCACGCTGACGCTCATTTGCAGTGAAGCCGAACGGATGCAGCGGCTCATCGGGCGGATGCTGACGCTGGCGCGCCTCGAAACAAACCGTTATCCATTGCAGCTCGCCCCCACCGACGTGGTGCAGTTGGCACAAACGCTGCTACAAACGCTGGATCCCCGTGCCGTGGCGAAAAACCTTTCCCTCACCCTGACTGCGCCGGAACGCGCCATACTGCCCACCGATGCGGACGCGCTGACACAGATTTTGCTCAATCTGTTGGAAAATGCCATCAGCTATACCGAAAGCGGCGGGGTATCGGTGCAGGTGGAACCGTCAGAGAGCGCCATTACCGTGCGCATTTCCGACACCGGTACAGGAATTGCGGACGAGCATCTGGCGCATATTTTTGAGGCGTTTTATCGAACCGATGAGTCGCGGCACAAAGACGAAAACCACATTGGGCTGGGGCTGGCGCTCACGCACGATTTGACGCAACTGCTGGGCGGCACGATTAAAATATTCAGCCGGCGCGGTGATGGCACCACCGTGGCATTGTCTCTCCCTGTAAAACGCACAAAATAATACAGACGTGTTGTCAACCATATTCGCTGCACTGCGGGAGCATTAGTTTTGCCAGAACCCAGCCAGTGCGACGACCCATACCGCGTCATCCGCCCGCACCGATTCATCCAGCTCAATGTGGATGAACGTGCCATTGGGCATGCTTTCACCTTCGATGTTGCGTGTACCGCACAACTTTTTCCATTGCCCATTGCCACACACGCCCACCGACAACCCCGCGTTTTGTAACGATTCAGCCAGCGCGGCGGCGAGGGTTTCGCTGGCGGGGGACCGGTTGCCGCCCAGCACAATTTGCGGGTAGCCGGGATGATGCACGGCGGCAAAGCCGTGAATCTGCAACACTACCGCCGAGAGGTCGGTGGTGGCGGCGGTGTGGATGGCATAAAAAACGGTTTGCGGGCTGTGTGCCGCGTCCGCCGATCCGTCCGCATTGGCATGGCGGTGCGACCCCGCCACCAGCAGAGCGGCGGCATTCAGCGCGCGAAACAAATCCAGCCCGACGGCGGGCGTGCCGGTGTCAAAAATGGGATGGGGCACTTCGATGATGATAGCGTTCTGAGGGGCAGTCCGCCGGGCAAATAATCCCCAGCCGCGCCGCACGGGTTTTTTCTCGCGCAATAAAATACTGGTGGCATTACCGTCGCCGCGGTCGGTGTATGCCAATACTTCAAAGCCATGTTGTTTTGCCAGCGAAATATGCTTCGCCGCCGAACCCTGCGCCATTGCCCGCCAAAGCGCGGCGAAATCTTTCATTTCGGCATTGGTGGGCGGGACAAACAGATTGCTTTTGGCGACGGGGGCAGCGCGTTCCAGCCGCGCCATCTGGTTGGAAAAATTGCCGGAGATTGCCCGCAAGGTGGGAACGGGGGTGGGGGGTGCCGTCGGCGGGACGGGCGTTGCGGGTGCGACGGGCGACACGGGCGATGCGATGCGAACCGGTGTTTCGGCGGCACGCGGCAGCGCGGTGGCGTTGTATTCGGGGGGAATGGAAGCCTCGACGGTGGCGCAAGCGGTCACAATGGTGATGACAAAAAGCCCTAAAAGGGTGCGGAAAGGTATCATGCAAGAATTAATAAATCTACCCCTTTGATGGCGATGAACACGATGAACGTTGTCACTGTCACCCCGATCATCGTTTTTTGCAACCCCTGCCGCTCACCGTCGTTGGCAATCAGCGCGGCAATCATCGGGCTGATGATGCTGAATCCGGCAAACGGAATGAAGGCGTTGTGGGTGTATTGCGCGGTCAGCACTTCAAATCCCCAGGTGAAAACCAGCGCCGTCAGCACCATCATAGCAAATTTTGTCCGCCCAAAAATGGGGGTATAGCGCATCAAAAAATGGGTCACGGTAAAATAAACCAGAATGCCAATCAGGGCGATGAAAATCAGATGCAGCGGTTTTAGCACAAACAGCGCGGCATAAGCGGCGGTGAGAAATCCGCCGGAGCGGAGATTCACCCATTCGAACAGCACGGCGCTGACGATGACGCTCAGCACCACGGCGGGGATGAGTAATTTGGTGTGATACGAATACAAAATTGTTTTATCCTCAAAGGCGATGCTGTTCCAGTAGATGGGTAAATTATTTTTGATAGCCAGCACGTTTTCCATCAGCAAATAGGTGATGACAGCGGTGGCAACGGCGGTGAGCACTGTCCGCCACATGCCCTGCCGTTCCATATCCTGCGCGATGAGTCCCGGCAACACAAACCCCACGCCG
>CAYZQQ010000101.1:0-10088 GCA_964480075.1 uncultured Anaerolineaceae bacterium | reverse complement strand
CCCCCCCCATCCCCAATCAGTGAGCTTGTCGAAGGCAATGCTATAGTTTTTCAGAAAATGAGTTTGATTCGTAGCCGCCGCATCCCTATGCGGTGGCGGGCCGGGCATAGGGATGCCCACCCTACAGATACAATTTGGGGTCTTCAGGATTTCAGGGGATGCGCAAGATTGCCGCGTTTTTGCCTTGAACTAAAGTTCAGGTTGATAGCTTAAGCCGACTTTAAGTCGGCTTTTGTTTTTAGCCCTGAAATTTATTTCGGGGCTAACCCCACAAATTTCCAAAGGCCCCAAAATGGTATCATCTCAATATGTAGGGGCGACCCTTGTGGTCGCCCGGTAGGGCAGAGCATTGCTCTGCCCCTACCCCAAATTATTGAGATGATACCCAAAATGTTTATCTGAACATCTATAGAGGTAGGGGGGATGAACGGTTACAATCTTTGTAACCTGAATTCGGAGTTTTTTCCGAAAAGATAAACAAGGCATTGGGAATTCAGGGGGTTTGTCATTGCGAGGCGTGTTTTTTGCGCCGAAGCAATCTCCGATTACGCTTACGGGGATTGCTTCGCTTCGCTCGCAATGACATTTTACAAATCCCCCCTGAATTCCGGTTGAACCAGATAAACTTGGTTGTTTTTCGAGGATTTGTAGTATGTCATTCCCACGAAAGCGGGAATCCATATATTTTTACTATGGATTTCGGATAATTCGCTGTGCGAATTTCCAGAATGACAATAACTCCGAACTGAGGTTTTGTAAAAAATCATGTACAGCCAAAACTGAAATGCACCCGTGGTACGGGGGGGTGTTTCAATTTTGAGGCTAGAATGTGGCGGTACAATGCATCGTGCCCCTACGGAAGATACCATTTGTATCAGACGTGTATCCATTCCGAGTGTACTCCCGTAGGGGCGGCTCGCGAGTTGCCCCCCGTACCACAGTGATATTGAAATTCCACCCCAATTGACATATACTATTTTTGCAACTGGGAGCAGACTATGACCTCAAAACCGTGGTTAAAATTTTACGATGACGGCGTACCGCACATGCTGGACATCCCCAACCTGACCGTCCCCCAATTTCTACAACAGGCGGCGACCGAATATCCGCATCACACGGCGAGCGTGTTTATGGGTGCGCGACTAACCTATCGCCAACTGCTGGCGCACGTGCAGAAATTTGCGGGTGCGTTGCAATCGCTGGGGGTGCAGCCCGGCGACCGGGTGGGCATCATTCTGCCCAATTCGCCCCAAATGGTCATCGCCTATTATGCCACCCTGTGGGTCGGCGCGGTCACCGTGTTGACCAACCCGCTGTATGTCGAGCGGGAACTGGCGCATCAGTGGGGCGACGCAGGCGTGAGCGCGGTCATCACGCTCGATTTGATGTTCCCCAAAGTGGACACCGTCTGCCGCGAGTTGAACATCGAGCGCATCGTCGCCACCGGTGTGCAAGATTTTCTACCGTTCATCAAAGCGCTGGCGATGCCCTTTCTGCTGAAAAAGAACAACAAATGGGTGGATGTGCCATACGATGGCAAGCGCGTTTTTCCGTTCAAAAAACTACTCAAATCATCACCGAAGAATGACCCCCACCCCGCCGAACCGACCGCGCTGGCGTGTCTGCAATACACCGGCGGTACCACCGGCTTGCCCAAAGGTGCGATGCTGTCACACCGAAATCTGGTTGCCAGTGTCAGCCAAATTCGGCATTTTTTGTTGCAGGGACACCCGCCCGCCATTGACCGCGCAGTGGTCATCCTGCCGATTTTTCACGTTTACGGCATGGCGGTGATGAATCTGGGCATACACATTGCCGCCACACTGGTGCTGCTGCCGCGATTCGAGATTAAAGATTTGGTGAACGCCATCAAAACCGAAAAACCGACCTTCTTTTTGGGCGTGCCCGCGCTGTACACCGCCGTGCTCAATTTTCCCGGTGCGGATGTGGTGGATATGACCTCCATCAAAGTGTGTTTCAGCGGCGGCGCACCGCTGCCGGTAGAAATCATCAAACAGTTTGAAACCAAAACGGGCGCGCGCATCGCCGAAGCATACGGTATGACCGAAGCCGCCAGCGTCACCCATGTAAATCCCCGTGAAGGCGTGCGGAAATACGGCACGGTCGGCGTGCCGACGGTCGGCACGGATGCAAAAATTGTCAGCGCGGATGACGGCGTGACCGAATTGCCCGTCGGCGAGCCGGGGGAATTGCTGGTGAAAGGTCCGCAGATGATGAGCGGCTACTGGCATCGCCCGGAAGAAACCGCGCAAACCCTGACCGACGGTTGGTTGCATACCGGCGACATCGCCGTGATGGATGAAGACGGCTATTTCACCATCGTTGACCGCAAAAAGGATATGATTCTCACGGCGGGATTCAATGTGTATCCCCGCGAAGTGGAAGAAGTGCTGTACACCCATCCCAAAATTGAAGAAGCGGCAGTCATCGGTGTGCCGCACAAAGTTCGCGGCGAGCAAATCACGGCGTATGTGAAACTGAAAGCGGGTGAATCCGCGACGGCGGGCGAAATTCGGCGATTTTGCAAAGAACGGCTGGCGGAATATAAAGTGCCGCGCAAAGTGATTTTCCGCGATGAATTGCCGATGTCGCTGGCGGGAAAAGTGCTGCGGCGCGTACTGCGCGATGAGCCGTGATTGATGCCATTCTGCTGGGTATTGCCCAAGATGGCGGCGTGCCGCACGCCGGTTGCCACTGCGAAACCTGCCACCGCGCCCGCGAAAACCCCGCCCGGCGGCAATTGGTTGTCAGTTTGGGACTGATTGACCATCGCACCCGCCAATTCTGGCTGGCAGACGCCACCCCCCATTTTCCCGAACAACTGGAAATACTGCACACCCGCGTCCCCGATTATTCGCTGACGGGCATTCTGCTGACCCACGCCCACGTGGGACACTATACCGGATTGTTCCATCTGGGAAAGGAAATTATGGCGACGCGCGGCGTGCCGGTGTTCACCAGCGCCGCGATGGGCGATTTTCTGCGGGGAAATGCACCGTGGGCGCAACTGGTCGCCGATAACAATATCGCGCTGCACCCCCTTTCGCCCCACACCGAAACCGCACTCAGCCCGAATTTGGCGGTGATGCCGTACCCCATGCCGCACCGTAACGAGTGGAGCGATACGCTGGCGTTTGTTTTTCGCGGCGAAAAGCGGTCGCTCTTTTTCTGCCCGGATATTGACAGTTGGGACAAGTGGGAAATTGACGTGCGGGAAATGGTCGGCAGGGTGGATTTTTCGCTGGTGGATGCCACGTTTTTCAGCGCAGATGAGTTGCCGTACCGCAACCTGCGTGACATTCCGCACCCGTTGGTTACGGATACCGCCGCACGGCTGGCAGGCATCGGCGATGTGACGCTCATCCATCTGAACCACAGCAACCCACTGCTGCACAACAAATCGGCGCGGGCGTGGGTGGCGGCTCGCGGTCTGCGCATCGGCGCCACGGGGATGGAATGGAGGCTATGAGCGCAGTCTACCGCCGGACAAAATCCGTAGGGATGCCCTTTAATAAACCTCTTGCATAAGTGACGATAAATTTACAGGAAGTGAATTTTTTATACGGAGGCTCAAAATTGCCGAATACCCTGCAATTTTAAGCCATATCATTCCCGCTTTCGCGGGAATCCAGAGTTTCGCAGTGTGGATTCCGGATATTTCCCTGCGGAAAATTCCGGAATGACATACCAAAAGTAAAGGTATCTGACTCACCTTACACACTTTAAAGTTTGACAAAGTTTGATAGTTTAAAATGGAGATTTTACCCCCTCCCCCTGACCCCCTGATGAAGAAACCGCTTTGCGTCTCCCCTTCCCGGCGAGAAGGGGGAATAGCCGTTTTCTAACCTTTTTCTATTGAAATACAAACTATCTTCTCACCATCTCGTGTTACACTTTTTCTGTATCCACGGTGTCGGATATCATTTGGTCACAATTTACATTCAAGGAATTAATGAAGCGTCCTTTTTTATCAATGGTTCAATTGATAGAGAAACAATTGCCCTTGCTCATTTTCGGTGGGGTTTTGTTTTCTGTGAGCGCATGCCGTTTTGTCTCTCCGCCAAATGTATCGACCGGACAGCATATATCGGCGGCGCAGAAAACATTTCCACTGCCTAAACCGATTCTTGCCACCGTGACCAACACTCCCCGCCCCACGTTTACCGTAGCCGTATCCGCTTTGCCCCAACCCGTTCCCAAACAACTGCACGCCGAGTCACCGACCGCCGCGCCCATTGCGCCCTCTGCCACCACTGTGCCGACATTACCCGCCGGTGTACCGCCCACTCCCACTTCACTGCCACCCACTCCCAACGAAACGCCGACCACCGCACCACCATCGCCAACTGCTACCGCCACACCTTTGCCCACAGCGACACCGGTGGCAACCCCCACCTCGCCGGTTGCACCGACTCTAACCGGCGGCTGGCAATTTGAGAATTTGCAGCAATTTTCTGACACAGATGATGAATTGACCATCACCGGGGAATTGGTGAACAATTCCGGCGACACACAAACGCTCAACGCCATCGGCGGGGAATTTTTTGATGCCACTGGCGCAAAAATCGCCGGTGATGATGACATTTTCAACTACTGGCTCACCGATAATATACCCGGCGGGGGACGATTGCCGTTTGAACTGTCGGTGGACGGTATTGAAAGTGCCGCCAATTTCTCATTGACCGCGGATGCCGAACCTGCACCGGGTGTTACCCGCACCGATTTTCAAGTGAATGTCACCGACCAGTCCCGCGAATCGGACTATTACTGCATTGAAGGCACAGTGGCGTGGAGCGAGCCGTTCAACAATTATTTGGAAGTCATCGCCACGGGATACGCCGCCGATGGTAGCATCATCAGTTTTGACGATGATTATTTTTCGCAATCTACTGCTGGATTGGGGTCAACCGTGGATTTTGCGGTGTGTTTGGATGACCCCGACCCGCCATCCATTGACCATCACACTCTACAAGTTTGGGGTGAGTAATCCAAAAAGGAGGTAATAATCCGATAAAAATATCATAAAACTGGGTCACTTTTTCAACCATTTAATTTCTCAATAGGAGGATATAATGAGGAGCTATAGAAAATTTCTAATCCCATTGGCGTTCATCCTGCTGATTTTCGCGCTTGTACCGAGTATCAGCAGTGCGCAGGGACCCACCACCGATTTGATTATCACCGGTGTGATTGACGGTCCGCTTACCGGCGGCATCCCCAAAGCGGTAGAATTTTACGCGCTGAACGATATTGCCGATTTGAGTGTGTATGGTTTCGGCTCCGCCAACAATGGCGGCGGCAGCGACGGGCAGGAGTTTACTTTCCCTGCCGATAGCGTTTCTGCGGGCACGTTCATTTACGTTGCCACCGAAGAAACCGGCTTCAACACGTTTTTCGGTTTCAACCCAACATACACCAACGGCAGCGCCCCCAGCATCAACGGCGATGATGCCATCGAATTGTTTAAAGACGGCACGGTGGTGGATGTTTTCGGTGATATAAACGTGGATGGCACGGGAGAACCGTGGGAATACAAAGACGGCTGGGCGTATCGCGTGGACGGCACGGGTCCCGATGGCAGCACGTTTGTGCTGGCTAATTGGTTCTTCAGCGGTCCCAATGCGCTGGATAACGAAACCAGCAACGATACCGCCGCAACCCCCTTCCCCATTGGCACATTTGGCTCCGGCAGTGGCGGCGGTGGCGTCGCCGATTTTGTCATTATCAATGAAGTGGACGCCGACCAAACCAGCACCGACAGTGCCGAATTTGTAGAATTGTATGACGGCGGCGTGGGCAATACCGACTTGAGCGGGCTGGCACTGGTGCTGTTCAACGGCTCGGATGATGCCTCGTATGATGCCTTTGACCTTGACGGGCAAACGACCACCGCCGACGGCTATTTTGTCCTTTGTGGCAATGCCGCCAATGTACCCAACTGCAATATGGATGTTTCGCCCGACACCAACCTCATCCAAAATGGCGCAGACGCGGTGGCGCTCTTCATCGGCGATGCGGCAGATTTCCCCAACGATACCCCCGTCACCACCGACAATCTGCTCGACGCGATTGTGTATGATACCGATGACAGCGATGATAGCGGGCTGCTGGTTCTGCTGAACGCCGGTCAACCGCAGGTGAATGAACGCGGTGGCGGCGATGGCACGGCTCACTCAAACCAACGCTGTGCCAACGGCGATGGCGGCGCACGCAACACAGAAACGTATACCCAAGCCCTGCCCACCCCCGGCGAAACGAACAACTGCGGCGGTGGTGGTGGCGGAACGGTCTGTGGCGCACCCGCAACCTTCATCCACGATATTCAGGGTAACGGGCTTGTCAGCCCGATGAACGGCGCAACCGGCGTGACCATTGAAGGCGTGGTGGTCGGTGATTATCAGGATACCGCCACCGAACTGCGCGGCTTTTACGTGCAAGAAGAAGACGCGGATGCCGACGCCGACCCTGCCACGTCCGAAGGCATTTTCGTGTATGATAACGGCTTCGGGGTGGATGTGACCCCCGGTGATGTGGTTCGACTCACCGGCAATGTCAGTGAATATTCTGAACTGACCGAAATGGGCGGCGTGAGCGCGGTGGAAGTGTGCAACAGCGGCGCCAGCGTCACCCCCGCCACCGTCAGCCTGCCCATCGGCGTGAGTGACGATTTTGAAGCCTTTGAAAGCATGCTGGTCAACTTCCCGCAGCAATTGACCGTTACCGAAAATTACAGCCTCGGTCGGTACGGGCAGGTCAGTTTGGCTGCCGGGCGGTTGTTCAACCCGACCCAAGTGGTTTCCCCCGGCACCGATGCCAACCTGTTGCAAGATGTGAATGACCGCAGCCGCATCATTTTGGACGATGCCAACACCTCCCAAAACCAAGACCCCATCCGCTATCCCACACCCGGTTTGAGCGCCGACAACACCCTGCGCACCGGTTACACGCTGGACAATTTCACCGCTGTGATGGACTATCGCTATGGGGCATATCGCCTGCAACCGGTGGCAACCGTCACCTTTAATGCCGACAATCCCCGTACCCCCGCACCGGAAGACGTGGGTGGCACGCTGAAAGTTGCCAGTTTCAACGTGCTCAACTATTTCAACGGCGATGGACTCGGTAGCGGCTTCCCCACCCCGCGCGGCGCGGATACCCCCGAAGAATTCACCCGTCAGCGCGCAAAAATCATCAACGCTATTCTGGCGCTGGATGCCGATGTGGTCGGTTTAATGGAAATTGAAAACGACGGCTTCGCGCCCACCAGCGCTATCGCCGATTTGGTGAACGGGCTGAACGACGCCGCTGGCACGGGCACGTTTGCGTATGTTGACCCCGGCGTACCGCAAATCGGCACGGATGCAATTGCCGTGGGCTTGATTTATCGCCCGGCATCCGTCACTCCGATGAGCGCGGCAGCCATCCTCGATTCGTCTGTTGACCCCACTTTCAATGACGACAAAAACCGCCCGGCGCTGGCACAAACCTTCGCCCAAAACGGCATCCCCGAAGCATTCACCGTGGTCGTCAACCACCTGAAATCAAAAGGATCTTCCTGCGATAGCTTGGGCGACCCGAACACCGGCGACGGTCAGGGCAACTGTAACCTCACCCGCACCAGTGCCGCCAACGCGCTGGTCAACTGGCTTTCCGGCGACCCCACCGGCAGCGGCGACCCCGATTTCCTGCTCATCGGCGATATGAACGCCTACGCCATGGAAGACCCCATCACCGCCTTTAAAAACGGTGGGATGACCAATTTGTCGGAAGCGTTGCTCGGCGTGGAAGATTACTCGTATGTGTACAAAGGGCAGTCGGGCACGCTAGATTACGCCCTCGGTTCATCGGGCATCACCGCCCAAGTAACCGGCGTGACCCACTGGCACATCAATGCTGATGAACCGCATGTGCTGGATTACAATGAAGAATACAAATCGGCGGGGCAGATTGTCAGTCTGTACAGCCCCGAACCCTACCGCGCCTCTGACCATGACCCCGTGCTGGTCGGCTTGAATCTGGATACTTCGGTGGCACAACCCGGCGAATTTGTTGCGCTGGCAACCGATGGCATCTGGCTGCGCAACGGCAGCACGGTAAATTCCGGTTTGGTGGGCAACAACGATGTCAGTGATAACCCGCTGCTCAAACATATTTATGAAGTGTTCATCGGCAGAAAAGTAACTTTTGACGCCAACAGCAGTGTGATGGGCAACCGTATTTTCGTTGACAGCAACAGTACTGTTTTTGATGTCTATTATAACCAACTGAATAGCCGCAGCGCCATTCAGGGGAACGAATTTACCCCGGTGCGGATGCCGCTGGTCAACAGTATGCCCGCTGCACCGGCAGCCACCCCCGGCACAGATAACGTGACGGTAGAGCGATGGTCATCGGCTACAATTGACGCCGGTGATTTCGCGACGCTCCGCGTGCAACGCGGTGGCTCGGTCACATTCAGTGGCGGGGTGTACAACTTCTCTGCATGGCATGTTGACCGCGATGCCGAACTCATCTTCGCCGCTCCCACCGAAATTCGTATCGCCGGACGACTGTTCACCGACAAAAACGTCAGCATCATGCCCGCCAGCGGACTCGCCGCGCACGATGTCACCATTTTCGTGCTGGGTGAAAACGGCAATGCCAGCAATCCACGCTCGAACCCGAAAGCCGCCACCTTCGGCTTGAGTAACGTGGTTCACGCAAACGTGTATGCGCCCAATGGAACGCTTTGGCTGCGCCGCCACACCGAAGGCACCGGCGCGTTCATCGGCAAATGGGTGTTGGTCGATTTCAATGTCGAATTGACGCACGACTCCGCTTTTTAATCCGTGAGGGCGGCTTTCGAGTCGCCCCCACGCCCAATTTTCTCCACTCTGCCTCCGGCAAAATTCTGCCGGGGGCAGTTTTTTATGGGTGTATTCCAATTCTGGGGTGAATGATAATTAATTCAATGGGTGTTATGTCATTCCGGAAATTTCTGCAGGAAATTATCCGGAATTCAAAGAAACAACGATGGATTCCCGCATTCGCGGGAATGACATCAACATCTTTCTAAATTGAAACCTTGCCCCCAAACTGATATGCATCTTTTTTCGTACCGCCATTGCCCAATCCACCCCGTTGCGGTTATAATGTCGGGCAGAGGTACAAATGCCGAAAAAATCGCCGGACAGCCTGCTGCTGTTTTTTTTGGTCATCGCCAAAATAGAAATTGATTCACTGGCAGACAACGTTTTGCCCGACCGCATCGCCGATGTGCAGCGGCTCATCGCCGGATGGCGCTGGCACACGTTCTTTCAGCGGCTCGACCACCCCCAAACCGACCCCGTTACCATGTTACTGTGGGTGTCGGCGTTTGGGCTGCTGGCGCTGTATGTGCTGGTGGGCATGTGGAAAGGTTCGCAGGGGTGGGCGTTCGGGTTCAAACTGATAACCCTGTATGCCATCATTGCCCTGCTGGTGGTGGGCAAAACCGGCTTGCTCATCAACCTGCGCCATCAAAGTGTGCCGTGGAGTTACAGCCACGATGGCGGCGTCATCCAAACCGAAACGACAATTGAGTATTTTTTCAGCGGCAAAAATCCGTATGTGGAAGATTATGTCGATACCCCGATGGCGCAGTGGGGCATCAACAAATATCGCACCGCGCTGTACCATTATCCGTATCTGCCGCTGATGTTTGTGTTTTCCGCGCCGTTTTCCGCGCTGGTGCACAGTACCCTCGGCTGGTTTGATGAGCGGATGGTGTATCTGCCGCTATTCGTGTTGATGCTGGCGCTGGTGCCGCTGATGGTGCGCGGCAAACGAGAAAAACTGCTGGCGGTGATGCTCATCGGGCTGAATCCGATTATGGCGGAAGATGTAATTTTCGGGGTGAGCGACCCGTTTGTGCTGTTTTGGGTGGTGCTGGCGGTATGGCTGCTGGTGAAAAACCGTCCGCAGCCGCTGTGGGCATCGGCAGCGCTGGGGCTGGCGTGCGCCGCAAAACCGACGGCGTGGTTTCTGGTTCCGTTTTGGCTGCTATACCTGCTGAAAGATGTATGGGGGGCGCGGCTCATTCCGCCCGT
>CAYZQQ010000100.1:1568-10180 GCA_964480075.1 uncultured Anaerolineaceae bacterium | reverse complement strand
AGATGGGCACAGATAATCACAGAAAAATAAAAATCAGAGTGTATCTGTGTAAATCAGTGGACTATTTTTATCTCACTTGAGTATTGTTTTGCTTACCCCAAATTCAGGTCATATTGGTTCCACCGAAATTTAGAGGGGATAGGTAAAATGTCATTGCGAGCAAAACAAAACAATCTCCGTGAGCGTAACCAAAGATTGCCTCGGCGTGAAAAACACGCCTCGCAATGACAAACCCCCTGAATTCCCAAAGACCCACACAATATTTTGCCACAATCGTAACCTCGCCAATGACCGTCTCAAAAAATAACTTGCCACCAGCCGGATGTCTGCTATACTGTATCCATCACGCACGATATTTTTGTACCCATACTGAATCACCGATGATGGACTGATGACCGGACGGCTGTATCTTTTTGGAACCCTGAAATTGAGCGACGCCGGCGCGGGTGACGCGGCGGAAACCCTGCTGGATGTCGGCTCACCGAAAACGCAGGCATTGCTGGCATACTGCGCCCTGCACCGCGATGAACCTGTGGAGCGGCGGCGGCTGGCATTTATGCTGTGGCAGCGCACCACCGAATCGGCGGCGCGGCGTAACTTGCGGCAGTACCTCCATCGCCTGCGGCAGGTGCTTGCGCCGCTCAATTTGAATGCCACGTTACAAGATGTCAGCGGCAGCCATCTCCTTTTTTCCCCCGGCGATGCCCTCTGGGTGGATGTGGATGCCTTCCAATCTGAAACAGAAACACTGACCGCACAACTTCCCACACTGACAGAATTACCTGACACCGTATGGGATACCATCCATTTATATCAGGGCGATTTGGTGCCATCGGTGTATGATGATTGGGCGGAGCCGCCCCGTACCCACTGGCGGCAGCAGTTCACCGCATTTTTGTACCGGCTGATTGATTTTTCGCAGACGCATCGCCACTATCCCGATGCTATTCGGCTGGCAAAACGCCTTCTTCAGATTGACCCCCTGCGCGAAAGTTCGCACCGTGCTTTGATGGAATGTTACTATCTTTTAGGTGACCGTGCGGCGGCGCTTCAGCAATTTGAGCAATGCCGGCAATTGCTGCACGATGAGTTGGACGCCGACCCGATGCCGGAAACGATTCTCCTTTTTCAAAAAATACGACAGGGGGAAGAAATCGCGGCGGATGGCAACCCATCTGCCAAACCCACCGCATCATCATCCCTCAAAACCCCGCCCGCAGAACCTTGGCAGCCCGTAAAAACGGCGTTCCCAACGGTTGAAACCAACCAGCCACCGTTTATTTCCCGCCAGAATGAAATTGCCCAACTTGATGTGGCGTTGCGGCAGACAGTCCGCCGGCAGGGGCAACTGGTCTTCATTCGCGGCGAAAGTGGTGTGGGCAAAACGCGGTTGGTGCAGGAATGGCTCGCCGCCAATGCCACCAACCTGCGACTCATTACCGGGCAAGCGCGCGAATTTGAAACGATGATCAGCTATCACCCGCTGGTGGATGCGCTGCAACACAGCGCGGAATATCTCCGCCCGTTCAGCGTGGAGCCGCCCCTGTGGTGGAACAGCGTGCTGGCGGTCAATCCCGATTTGGCGGCGCTCACACCCGATTTCCGCCCCAATTCCGGTGGCGAATTTAACCGCGAACATCTGCTGGAAGGGCTGGGGCGCTGCTTTATCAATTTGGCGGAAATGGACGAGACGCCGCTGGTGCTGTTTTTGGAAGATTTGCACTGGGCAGATGAAGCGACATGGCAATTTCTGGCGCACATCGGCTGGCGTTGCCGCCAATCATCAATAATGGTGCTTGGAACATACCAAAAAGAATATATGTCACCCATCGCGCAGAAGATTCGGCGGGGCATTCAGCGGCAATTGCGAGATATGACCGTCATTGAATTGACCCGTTTTTCACCGGAAGAAACGCGTCAACTCGCCAGTTTTCTGCTGGATGATCCCCATCCGGAGCGGCATTTACTGAGCCGGTTGTTTCGGGAAACGGAAGGCAACCCCTTTTTCATCATCGAAATGGTGAGCGCGTGGTTCAATGCCCCCGCCGCCGAAAAACACCGCCTCCCGCCGTCACCGGGCACACTGCCGGTGTCATCCATGCCTGCCAGTATCAAACTGGTGATTGAAACGCGGCTCAACCGGCTGGATGATGACAGCCGCAGTTTGCTGGCAATAGCCGCCGCCGTCGGACGGAATTTCAACTATCGGGTGCTGACCGCCGCCAGCCATTTTCCGGAAACCGACATCATCGACATGCTGGAAGAATGGATTGCGCAGGGTTTGGTGGTGGAGCGCGCCGACGGTTATGATTTTGGCCACGATAAAATTCGGGAAGTGACCTATCATGAATTGAGCCGCGCCCGACGGTGCATGGTGCATCGCCAAATCGCCGAAGCATTGGAACGCGACAGCAGCATCGGATTTAACCACCCCGCTGTGCTGGCGCACCATTTCTCCCGCTCCGACCAGCCACAGCGCGCGCTGCCGTACCTCATCGAAGCCGGTGAAAAAGCGTTGTCGGTGCGGTCGTATGGCGATGCTCGCGAGTTTGGCGTGCAGGCGATGCGGTTGCTTCGGGCGGAATCCGGATTTAATGAACAGCACCGGCAGGCGCGGGTGGATTTGAACCTTCAGCTTGCCACAGCCTATGCCTTTACCGGCGAAGTTGACCGCGCCCTGCCAATTTTGCAGGAAGCGGAACGACTGGCTATGACCGATAGGGACGATGTGCGGCTCGGCAAAATCTTTCGGCGGAGCGGGCAGCTTTTCTGGCTGCGGAACCAGTGCCGGTTGGCAGAAGATTACGGGCGGCGACTGCTCCGAAATGCGGAAGAGCAGAACGACCCCACGCTGTTGCACGCCGCATTGCGCATGCTGGGGCGGGTGGGCATTGCCCTCGGCACGTATGACGACGCAATTGCCTACCTGCTGCGATATGTCAAGCTCGACGACTCCATCAACCCGCCCCCCGATTTGCCCGTTATTTACGGCTATCTGGCGGTAGCGTATGCCCGCGTGGGCGCGTGGCGGCGCGGATTTGACGCGGCGCGGCGCGGAGTGGAACTCGCCGAAGTTGCCGGAAATGCTTCGGCGACGGCAATGGCAAAAATGAATTTGGCGTTTGTGTATGCGGAACGGCATCACTGGACGGGATGTTTGGAAGCCGTGCGGAAAATCACGCCCAACTGCGGCGAAGCTGGATTTTCATCCTACTGTTTTATGGCAAAAAGTTTGCACGGGCGGGCGCTGGCGCATTTGGGGCAGCCCGCCGAAGGTACGGACATTATCCGCCGGGCACTGCAACAAGCCGCCGACGCCAACTACCGATTGTTCACCCACATATCGTATCTGTTTTTGGTTGAAACGCTCATCCTGGCAAACAAACCCGCCGATGCGCTGAAAGAACTTTCCCGCGCACAAACCATCATCAATGAAGCGGATGACCGGTGGGCAAAAGCGATAGCCGCCCGCCTGCGCGCCGAAACGCTGGCGCTGATGCCCATCCCCGATTGGACAGCAGTCGAAGCGCAGTTAATTGAAGCTTCCATTTTGTTGCGGCAAATTCGCGCTCGCCCCGATTTGGCGCGGGTGTACCTCATTTTACGGCGATTGTATGACCGCGCCGGACAATCTGCATGGGCAATCGATTGCCATTTCCGCGCCACTACAATTTTTGATGAACTCGGCATGCTGGATGAACTCCAGAGTGCTCAAGGCGATTCCACCATCGGGCGCGGTGATACCGGTATGATCCCCACCGCAGCGCTCAAAGGTCTCGTTCGGCAGGAATAACACCCGCTCCAAAATTCACACCCTCAAATTCCCCAAACATTCCCGGCTGTTAACGGATGTGGTAACGCTTTGTTAACGCGCCTCTGCTATCCTGTGATAGTATCATCCGTAAAATCGAAACCATTGTCTGCCAAAGGGGCATCAGATGACACGTGGACTTACGCATAATCTGAACGGAAGCACACTAAATCCCGGCGAATTGCAACTGAAAATCGAAAATATCCATCTCCATTTTGGAGGCGTTGCAGCTATCAGCGGGGTGAGTCTGGACGTGAACCAGAGCGAAATCATTTCTATCATCGGACCGAACGGCGCGGGAAAAACCAGCCTGCTCAATTGCATCAGCGGGTTGTATCATCCGCAGCAAGGCAAAATTACCTTTTATAATCATGGAAAATCGCACGAACTGACCGCGATGCGCCCCCATAAAATTGCCGAAGCGGGTGTGGCGCGATCATTTCAGAATATTGAATTGTTTAAACACATGACCGCGCTGGAAAATTTGATGCTGGGGCGGCACATTCACATGAAAACCAATGTTTTTAGCAATGCGCTATATTGGGGCAAAACTCAAAAAGAAGAAATCGCGCATCGGGAATATATTGAAGATGTGATTGACCTGCTAGAAATTCAAGCCATCCGCAAACAGCCGGTCGGTGCGCTGGCGTATGGGTTGCAAAAACGGGTGGAACTGGGGCGCGCGCTGGCGCTCCAACCCGCGCTTTTAGTGATTGATGAACCGATGGCTGGGATGAATGTCGAAGAAAAAGAAGATATGGCGCGGTTCATTCTGGATGTGAATGAAGAGCATGGTGTCACTATTTTATTGATTGAACACGATATGGGCGTGGTCATGGGCATTTCCGACCGGGTAGCTGTCCTCGATTTTGGCATAAAAATTGCCGACGGTGTGCCCGATGAAATTCAGCGCAATCCGGATGTTCTGCGGGCATATCTTGGTGACCAACACGTAACTATTTAGCGTAAAAAATATGGCTCTTTCGGATTTCAGGGGGTAAGTGCAGACATACTGCTTTTTTGCATCGAATTAAACAAATTTCTCATATTTTTTTATTCTTTCGTGAAATTCGAGAAATTTGATGCAACGTTTTTTATCCACCCCCTAAAATACTGAAGGCCCAAAAATATTTCGTAATCGGAGGCGGCACATGGGCGAAACCTTCCCCCAACTTTTGCTGGAACGGGCAAAAGAATATGGCGACAAAAAAATAGCCCTGCGTGAAAAAGAATTTGGCATTTGGCAATCGGTTTCATGGCAGGAATATATGGAACACGTCAAATATTTTTGTTTGGGACTGACCAAACTGGGGCTGGAATGCGGTGATACCATTGCCATCATCGGTGACAATCGCCCGGAGTGGCTCTATTCGGAATTGGCGGCGCAATCGGCGGGAGCCAAAAGCGTCGGCATTTATCAGGATGCCATTGTGAAAGAGGTCATCTACATTATTGCCCATGCCGATGTGCGCTTTATTGTGGCGGAAGACCAGGAACAGGTAGATAAAATTCTGGAAATTTGGTCAGAATTGCCGAGCGTCAAAAAAGTTATTTATTATGACCCCAAAGGGCTGCGAAATTATACCGAAGATTTTCTGATGTACTTTTATGATGTGGAAGAGTTGGGGCGCGAGTATGAAAAAGATTACCCCAACTGGTTTGAAGAAAGTGTCACTCGTGGCAAAGGTTCCGATTTGGCGATTCTTTCCACCACCTCCGGTACCACCGGCGACCCAAAGCTGGCGATGCTCACCCATAATAATCTCATCAGCATGGGATTGAACCTGATGGACGTGGACCCGATTGAACCCGATGACGAATTTGTGAGCTTCCTGCCGCTGGCGTGGATTGGCGAGCAGATGATGTCGTTTGCGTGCAGTTTGCAGCGCGGATTTCCGCTCAACTTCCCGGAAGAACCGGAAACCGTGCAGGCAAATATCCGCGAGATTGGTCCCCGGGTGATGTTCAGCCCGCCCCGAATTTGGGAGAATCTGGTCAGTCAGGTGCAGGTTAAAATTGAAGATAGCTCGTGGTTCAAACAGAAACTTTACCAGTGGGCGATGCCGGTGGGTCGCGCGATGGCGGATACCCGTTTCAAAAAAGAGACGCCCTCCTTCGGGCTGAAAATGAAATATTTTTTCGCGGACTGGATGGTTTTTCAGATGATAAAAGACCATCTGGGGTTGCGACACCTGCGGCGAGCATACACCGGCGGCGCAGCGCTGGGACCGGATGTATTCCGTTTTTTCCATGCAATGGGGGTGAACCTGAAGCAAATTTACGGGCAAACCGAGACCAGTGGAATTTCAGTGGTACATCGCGACGGTGACGTGAAATTTCAAACCGTCGGTACAGCTATTCCGGACACGGAAATTCATATTGACGACAGCGGTGAAATTCTGGTGCGGTCGCCGGCGGTGTTTGTGGGGTATTTCCGCAATGATGCAGCCACAGCGGAAACATTGGTGGACGGCTGGCTCCATTCCGGCGACGCGGGCTATTTTGATGACGACGGGCATTTAATTGTGATTGACCGCGCCAAAGACGTGATGACACTGCACGACGGGACAAAATTCAGCCCGCAATTTATCGAAAATAAGCTGAAATTCAGTCCGTACATTAAAGAAGCGGTGGTGTTCGGCGGCGACTGGCCATTTGTGACCGCCATGATGAATATTGAAATGAGAAATGTTGGCAAATGGGCGGAGAACAATCACATTGCCTACACCACCTACACCGATTTGGCGCAAAAACCGGAAGTGTACCAATTGATTCGGGAGCACGTGGAAGCCTCAAACGCCGATTTGCCGCCTGCCGCCCGCATCAAACGCTTCCTGTTGCTTCACAAAGAATTGGACGCGGATGATGCGGAACTCACCCGCACGCGGAAAGTCCGGCGGCGATTTGTGGCACAACGGTATGAAGATATCATCTCGGCGCTGTATAGCCAAAACGACCATTTGGATGTCGAAACAGTCATCACATATCAGGACGGACGAACCGCTACCCTGGCAACGCGATTAAAAATTGAAACACTCAACGCGGACGGGTAGAGAAGGGAGAAACGATGGATCAATTTTTGCAGTTGACCCTCAGTGGACTGACCAATGGCGCAGTGCTGGCGCTGGCAGCATTAGGATTTGTACTCATTTATAAAGCCAGCGATGTCCTCAATTTTGCTCAGGGCGAATTTCTGCTGGTCGGGGCGTATGTGATGTTCGCCGTGGTGGGCGAACTGGGCTGGCACTGGACAATCGGCATTGTGGTGACCGTGCTGGTGGCGGTGGCGCTCGGCGTGGTGCTGGAACGGTTGGTACTCCGCCCCATGATTGGCGAGCCGATTATTTCGCTCATCATGGTGACCATCGGGTTGTCCAGCTTGCTCAAAGCGGCGGTCAGCGCCATTTGGGGAACGGATGAACGGGCATTCCCCAGCTTCATCCCCAGCGAACCGGTGCACTTTTTCGGGGCAACCGTGACCACCGATAAATTATGGGCGATTGGCATCGCAGCGATTTTCCTGATTGGGTTCAATCTCTTTTTCCGCCGTTCCAACGACGGGATTGCCATGCGCGCCGTGGCAGACGACCAGCAGGCGGCGCTCTCGATGGGCATCAGCGTAAAAAAGATTTTTGCGATGGCATGGTCAATTTCCGCCGCCACCGCCGCCATTGGCGGTATTATCATCGCCAACATTCTGGGGGTGAGCGGCAACATCAGCGGGGTGGGATTGCAGGTTTTCCCGGTAGTTATTCTGGGCGGGCTGGATTCCATTCCAGGCGCGGTGATTGGCGGGGTAATCATTGGATTATTGCAGGCGTACACCGGCGGATACGTGGGAAACGGGCTGAATTCCATCATCCCGTTTATTGTGCTGGTACTCATTTTAATGGTCAAACCATACGGGTTGTTCGGGCAAGAAATCATCGAACGGGTTTAAAGGGAGCATTCAATGGAAAGTGGAATTTTCTTCAGTAATTACGCCAAAGATATGGCGTTGCGGCGCACCCACGCTCAAAAAATTCGGTTGGTGATTGCCATCGTTTTTGCCGTGACCGTGCCGTGGCTGGCAAGCAATTATCAACTCACCATTTTGAATCAGATTGGTATTGCCGCCATCGGCGCCATCGGGCTGAACATTCTGGTGGGGTTCACCGGGCAAATCAGCTTGGGGCAGGGCGCGTTTATGGCGGTCGGGGCATACACCTCCGGCTTGCTGGCAAAAAATATGGGACTCCCCTTCTGGGTTGCCATCCCCCTTGCCAGCTTCGTCACCGCCGGAGTGGGTGCGTTTTTCGGGATTCCATCTTTGCGGTTGAAAGGGCTGTATCTGGCGATTGCCACGCTGGCGGCGCAGCAAATTATCCAATGGATCATCACCCACTGGGATTATATGACCGGCGGGGTGGACGCGCTGGTTATCCCGTCGCCTACGCTATTTGGGGAGCGGGTGAACGGAGAGTTTAGTTTTTACTGGATTATCCTGTTCTGTTTGGCACTCACCATCATTTTTACGGTCAATATGTTCCGCTCAAAAGTGGGACGCGCCTTCATTGCCATCCGAGACCAGGATATTGCCGCGGAGGTGATGGGCGTAAATCTGTTTCGTTATAAACTACTGGCATTTGCCACATCATCGTTTTTTGTCGGACTGGCGGGCGCGCTAACGGCGCACTATCGGCTCATCATTTCGTGGGAACGATTTACCATTGAAACTTCCATTCTTTATCTGGCGATGATTATCATCGGCGGGCTGGGGTCGGTGTCCGGGTCGGTGTATGGGGCGGCGTTTATGGTGTTG
>CAYZQQ010000100.1:0-1468 GCA_964480075.1 uncultured Anaerolineaceae bacterium | reverse complement strand
TGGTGGCGGCAACCGCCTGCGGCGGCAGCGGCACGAGCAAAGATTCCGGTCCCATCAAAATTGGCGGTATCTTCGATTTCAGCGGACCCACATCCGGCCCCGGTACGCCGTATGGTCAGGGTGTTCAGGCTTACGTGGAATGGAAAAATGCCAATGGTGGTATTGATGGTCGGCAAATTGATTTCATTTCTCAGGATTATGGTTATAAAGTGCCCAACGCCGAGCAATTGTACAGCCAATATGTCGGCGAAGGGATTGTAGCCTTTCAGGGCTGGGGCACGGGCGACACCGAAGCATTGCGCGGCAAAATCGCCGACGATAAAATCCCGTTTATGTCTGCCTCATATTCCATCAACCTCGCCAACATTAAAGACGCGCCGTACAACTTCCTGATTGGCACCACTTATTCTGACCAAATGGTGATTGCCTTGCAATGGATTAAAGACCAGGGCGGCACGAAAGTTGGTGTTTTGCACCACGACAGCCCCTTCGGAAAGTCACCCGTGCCTGATGGCGAAGATTTTGCCAAAGCCAACGGCATGGAATTTATGGCCGTTGCTATGCCCGGTGGCGCAACCGACCTGACTCCTGAATTGAGCCAACTTGAATCATTTGGCGCGGAATACATCATCATCCAAAACGTTGCCAGCCCCGCCGCACTGGCGTTGCGCAATGCCAAAGACCTGGGTATGACCGCCCAATTTGTGTGCCTGAACTGGTGCGCGGATGAAAGTTTAATAGAACTTGCTGGCGACGCCACTGATGGCGTTATCGGTACATTGCCCTTCACTCCGCCCAGCGTGGATGTTCCCGGCGATGACGATGCCCGCAAATTTGCCCAAAGCAAAGGCGAAGACCTGAACAAGCTTGGGTTGCACTATACTCAGGGTTGGGTCACGATGGAAGTGATGGTTGCCGGCATTGAAAAAGTCGTCAAAGATGGCAAACCCGTGACCGGCGAAAATATCCGCGCTGCACTGGAAACCATCCAGAATTTTGACACCGGTGGCATAACCTCCCCGATTACCTTCTCTGCCACCAGCCACCGTGGTAACAAAGCCTTGAAATTATTCAAAGTTACAGGCGGACAGTGGGTGCAAATGAGCGATTACATCGAATCGAGCATTAAATAGGAAACCCCCTCCCTGGCCCTCCCCCCTGCCAGGGGGAGGGAATATTTCCCCCCTCAAAGAGGGGGGATTAAGGGGGGAGCAGAAACTCCTTCCACAGTTTAAATGAGGTTGTGCTTATGCTTTCCCTAAACAATATCGAAGTAATCTATGAAGATGTCATTTTGGTGCTGAAAGGCATGTCGCTGGAAGTTCCGGACGGGCAAATTGTCGCGCTGCTGGGGGCAAATGGGGCGGGAAAATCTACCACCCTGAAAGCGATTTCCGGTTTGCTGAAACCCGAAAACGGCGAAGTGACCGACGGCAGCATCGAATTTCAGGGCGAACCCATCCACACC
>CAYZQQ010000099.1:0-10213 GCA_964480075.1 uncultured Anaerolineaceae bacterium | reverse complement strand
GAATAACGAATAATAGACTTCTTTTGCACCTTATCTCCGTTTACTAAAAACGTTAGCTCAGAATAAGGTTTTTCAGAACTCGTCTGAAAAAAGGTTAATTTTCACCACAGAGAGGCACAGAGACGTGGAGAATTTAAAGTTTTCGAGTTTGATGTCCAATTTGCTCGAAAAATCGCAGATATCGCCGACTATCCGGCCCTCAAACCTTATTCTTCTCTGTGCCTCTGCGTCTCCGGGGTTCATTTTTTACCCCTTTTTTCAGGGGACTCTTGTGGGCTATTTGCCGGGTTGTTTGAGCATGGTGTTGCGTATCCCGAATTTAGGTTTTCAAGAGAGCTATTGTTCATTTTTCATTATTCACTGCATTTTGCATCTGTTTGATTCGTTTCACACGGGCACGCTGGTCGGGGGGCAATTGCCGAAAATAATTGTGTGCGGCAAAGGCTTGCACCGTTTCTTCGGCGGAATGGACGGGAGAATAACCGAACGTGTCTTCCATTCTTGACGCATCGGCAACCTGCCGGTATCGCAGAAAATCAGGATGCAGGGGGAAAGTACGGCGGTGATGGTGATTTCCGGCTTCAACCCGATGGCGCAGGTATGCCGCCGGATGCGGCATCGGCAGATGAATTTTCCCCGTCAGTGCAATGATTCGCGACAGAGGCAAGGGCGGCGACGCGGCAATGTTGAATGTCCCGTCGGCGGCGGCGATAGCATGCGCCAGCGCATCCGCTGTGTCATCTTCGTGTAAAATCTGTATCAGCGGGTCAAATCCCAATAATGTTACCGGAGCGGGTTGCGAGAGCAGGTCAACCAGCGGACTGCTAACGGTTGCGCCGATGATGTGCGCCATCCGCAAGATGGTCACTTGGAATGCGCCGCGATAACTAGCTGCCAGCGCTTCGGTATCGCGCAAAAATTTGGTGGCGGCATCCGGTGCGGGGTGCGGTAACGGGTGCGTTTCCGGCAGATGGGCGGGGGCGGCGGCAGATGCGCCATACACCCGGGTGCTGCTTTTGATGACCACCTGCGCGACTTCGGCAGTGACGCACGCCGACAGCAGGCTTGCGGTGGCGGCAATATCGGCGGTACGGGGCAGATGGTATACCGCCGAAACAGTATGTGTCCGCAAAATGTCCGCCAGTTCGGGCGCATCCAATGCGGCATGGATGAAATGGCCGGCGGTGTCGGGTAAATCCGGGGCGCGAGTGTCAATGCCCAGCACGCGGAGTCCGGCGGTTTTCAGCCGTTCGGCGACCCGCTCGCCCCAATATCCGGCAATGCCCGTCACGACGACGGTTTTTTTAGCCATATTCTCACGCCTTTCGATTTTTTCGTAGCAGCACGCCGCCAATCACACCCACCGCCGCGCCGACCGCCACCGCCATCCCCGCAAAATTACTATTTTTGCCTGCCCTTTCTTTGGCGCGCACCGGCAGGGGCGAAGCCTGAATTTCAGCCAGTTTTTCGGGATGTTGCCGTAATTCATCCGCCAGCGCACGTTTGCGGGCAATATCTTCATCGGTCAGAAAATGCCCGTGGCTACGCAAGCCGGAAAGTTTCAACCCGTGTTTTTTGAACAGCCGGTAAATTTCTTTCACCCGTTCCATTTCAATATTGCGACCCACGGTATAATCTTCAAACCTGCCTTCCATTGCCAGCAGTGCCGTTTCTGCCAAACAGGCATACGCCACACCCGGCGGCAAGCCGATGTCATACCCAAAATCCGGGTTGCCCGGCAGTAGAATTTCGCCCGATTCGATGACCAGCACATCGGGACGCAGGGCGGCTTCCTCCTCGGTGACATCCGGCGGACGGGCAATATCGCAGATGACCGCGCCCGGTTTGCATTGGGTGATATCTACAATGCGGGTGTTCAGCGCGGTGGTGGTGGTCACAATTAAATCCGATTCCGCCACGTATTCATCCGCACTGGTGCTGATGGTGACGTGGGCGTTGTCGCACTCGCTTTCAATTTGGCGTTTCAGTTGGATGAGCTTTTCGGGGCGCGGCGCCACCAGCGTGATGTTCGGCACGGCTTGCGCCAGCAGCCGCGAACAGACTGAGCCGATAGAACCCGTTGCGCCGATGACCATCACTTTCGCTTCGGCAGAGTTTTCCAGCCGATGTCCCATTTTTACCACAGCCTGTTTTGCGGTTTCCAGCGTCGCTGCCACAGTTAAACTGTTGCCGGAGGTAATGGCAATATCCGCTTTTTGCGCCACCGTAATGCCGGCATCGCCCACCACCGATGTGAATGCGCCCAGCCCCATAATGCGTGCGCGGTACCGTTCCGCCATACGGGCTGCGCGGATGAGCCGCCGGTACACAAAACCGGTATCGCGGCGCATCAGTTCTTTTGGCGTGGCGCCCAGCGTCAACAGATAGCCCTCCACTTTTTGTCCGGTGGCGGGGCTTTCAATGCCGCGAATTTTGCTCACAAAAAACGGGGGAATGAAGGCTGCCGTCCATTCTACCCAGCGGTCGGGCAAAAATCGCGCCCAGCGGAACGCGGGATGTTTGGTGATAAAGTTAGTTGCCAGCGGGTGAATCACAAAGGCAAAGCGGTTGATGTCGGCGGTTTCGGGTTGCAAATAGTAAATGCCGGGTTGCCAGTCGAGTTCCGCCATCAAATTGAGGTAGGTATTTTCAGTGAGCGGTGCAGATTTGTCGGTGCGGATGGCAACCAGGCACGCCTCAAACGTGGCGGCACAGCGGCTCGCCAGCACGCCATCTCCCAACGGGGGAATGGTGGTCATGATGCTGTCTGCCCCGCGCGCTTTCAGGTCGGCAATGTCGTCAGCGGTGGCATTTTCAGCGACAATTACTTTCCCCTTCAGCGATTGGGGCGCATATCGCCGAATGCTCCCCATATCCCCAGCCAGAATATCCGCCCAATCAAACGGCGTGGCACTGCGTGGCACCCCGGCTTCACCTGCTTTCGGGTATATCCGGTTGAAGGTAAAATCCTTCATTTGAGCCAGCGCGGGTTTTGCCACCGTGCCAAGTGCGCCCGTCCGCCCGATTCCAACGGGGTCGGGCAAGCCGAAAAATGTAATGGGATCGGCATGGCGAATATCGCCGGTATATTGCCCCAGCGCCTGTGCCATCCCATGATGATTTGTCAGCGGAACCATCAGCACCCGTTTACGCGCCCAAATGCCGGGTTGGGCATCCGCCGCGAGCCGCACTGCCCAGCGCTCCATGGTGGCTTGCACCCCGTCGCCATCTACTACCGGCGTTTTTTTCGCAATGGAAAAAAGTGGTTCTGCCAAACTGTGGGACACTTTTCGTTTGCCCAGCCGCAGGGTTCGCGTCACCCCGCGCAGGGCAATCGCATCCACTGTGCCATCCAGTTCGGCAATGTGCGCCACCATCTCATCCAAATTCTGGTTGCAGCCGATATGCCGCACGGAAATATCGTGCCCCAACAGCGAAAGGCGTTCGGTGATTGCGGAGACAGTTCGGTAATGAAGGGTAACAATCGAAGCCATATGATTCCTTTATTTTTGAATCAGCTCTGCATAACCTTTTTCTTTCAATAGCGCCGGATATTCTTTATACAGTGGTTTTATCGCCGGAAGAAGTTTTAATATTTTGGGGATGGGACCTTTGGCGACAATATCTTTTTTGGAGAGCGCCGCCATCAGATTGACCTTCCCATGCCAAAAGGAATGCGCCACGTCGGCTTTCATAGACATCACCACATCCGGTTTCAGGTTGCAGTCACCGTGAATGACATCCACAAAAGAATCGGGTTGAGTGGGGTGTCCTTTGGCGTTAATGGTGGTCATGGCGTTGGGGTCGGTGTATCGAAACTGAAGCACAAGTTTCGATTTGGCGATTTTTGGACCGACCTGCGGGTCTTTTTTCGCACGATCCATCAGTTCACCGACGGTGTCGTAAAACTGTTCAGTGTTTTCAAATACAGACATAAGTCACGCTGCCTTTTATATGATTGTGAATGGGTAAACCATGTCAGTTGCTGATATTATATCGAATGGACAGGCAACCGTCAATAAAAAAATGCAGGACATCCAAGCGACATCCTGCACTTTTGGGTAAGATTTGAGTTTATAGTTGCAGTTGTGTCCGCAGTGTCCGTGCGGGGGTCACACCGAAGTTAATGGCTGACACAGCCCCCGCCGGATTCAGTACTACCGTCGCGGGTACACTCAGAATGCGGTAGCGTTCTGCCATATCGGGCGCGGCAGATACATCTATTTTACGGATGTCCACCGTTTCGCCCAATTCTTCTGCCACCGCAGACACAATGGGCGACTGCTGAAACTTACATGGGGCGCAATAATCGGCGGTGAAATAGAGCAAAGTTGGTTTGCCGGTGGTTGTTTGCGCGGGTAATGTTTGCGCCAAATGATGTTTGTACCATTGCCAGCCCCACCAACTTCCACCCAATGATGCCATTATTCCCAGTGTGATGAGCAATCGAAGTTCCATAACTATCTCCGTGATGATTGGGGCAACAGCCCGGCGCGGTCTAACTGAAAATAAACAAAACATCCGGCGCAAAATCCGAAGAAAAGATTAATTGCCGCCAGCACAATCACCACCCATGCCAGCGTCCAGCCCACGGCTGCGTTGCCTGCGACCAACAGCGCAAAACTGCTCGCCAGCAAAAACACCGCGCCCACCCCCTGCGCAAACCGGTGGGGGGCGGGGTCGTCGGGGATGATATTTGGCTTCAGGAGTTTAGCGGGTTTCAGCACGTTTAGATAAATTTGTTTAAACAGCGCCGCCTGCGGGAAAATTGTTCCCCCCGCCAGCACCAGCCCGACAGCCAGCACCAACCAGCGAAGGTCAAACAGAAATGCCGCCAACGTTAGCATCACCAGTGATGCCTGATTAAATTTTAATGCGGTTGTGTCTATCTTCTTTGCCATCTTAGCCTCCGAGAAAATAAAAAAGCCCCACCGAAATTTCGATGGGGCTTTGGATACACAATACAGCTACATGGTCATAAGGTATGGTAACTCCCCACCGGCAAATGCGGACAACACAAACAAGCCATGCAACACATCATGGCGTTGTCTAAAGCTTGTATTTTGTCATTCATTCGGGCGATGGTCATACCACTTCCTCAAAAGTATTTATCAAATTATAGAGTAAAGGGAGAATAATTGCAAATTTAATTTTTTGGGGCTTGACAGTTATGACGCAGTGTGTTATAATGCTGATATAACGCAATGCGTTATTTTCGAGCGAATGATTTTTAGCATGTCTTCAGGAGGCATAGAAATGGTAACCAAAGTGAAAGAAGTAAAAGAAAAAGTACAGAACGGCGCAACCTCAAATCCGATTTTTGAAACCGCGCGGAAAGTGCTGTTGGCGGGTGTCGGTGCTGTATCCCTGGCGCAGAGCGAAATTGAAGATTTCGTGAATAAACTGGTGGAACGCGGCGAAATACGCGAAAAAGATGGTCGTAAATTGATTAACGAACTCCGCGACAAACGACGCAATCAAACCAAAAAAGCGGAAAAAGAACTCGACAAACGGCTGGATGACATTTTGGCACGCCTCAACATTCCCACCCGTTCTGACATTGATGAACTGAACAAGAAAATCGCGGCACTCACCAAAAAAATCGACGAATTGAAAAAAGCGGCGTAACAGTAATATTCTGTAATTTACCCCGTAGGGACGGCTCGCGAGCCGCCCCTACTTTTTTTGCTTGTGTTTTCCGTCCCCCCGATTTATAATGTTCATAACGCAGCGAGTTAAAAACCATCACAAAGGTCGTCCCTATGCAACTTATCAAACGCTACCCCAATCGAAAGTTATACCATATGCAAGAAAAGAAATACATCACACTGGAAGGCATTTCCGAACTCATCCGCGATGGCAAGGAAGTGCAGGTGCTGGATCACAATACCGGCGAAGACCTGACGGCGGTCACGCTGTCTCAGATAATTTTTGAACAGGAAAAGAAACGGGGCGGATTTTTACCGCAATCCGTGCTGACGGGACTCATCCGTTCCGGCGGAGATACGGTGCATGCCGTGCGCCGCACGCTGGAATCGTCGCTGGGGGCAGTGCAGGATATTGGGGATGAAATTGAACGGCGCATCCGCACGCTGGTGGAAAACGGCGATATGGAGGCAGATGAGGCTGCTCGACTGGTGGAGAAATTGGTGGCGCAGGGAAAGAAACTGGCTCCCCTGCCACTGGAAGAGCATTTGCACCATGCCCTCAGCAAGCGGGGCATTCCCACCCGTGCCGAGCTGGACCAGCTCACACATTATATCGACACGCTGGCATCAAAAATTGATGATTTGACGGGGGCGTGATACGGTGATTCAGTCATAGCTGTTCAGTTCTAAAAATGTAGTAACCAAAACAATCCGTTTTTCGACAGGATTGACAGGATTTTTTACTCTTTTTAATCGGTTAATCTTGTTAATCCTGTCCATTTATGTGCCCATACACGGAGAACTGAACAGCCATGGTGATTCAATAAATCAAGTGGTGGAACAATCACGGTCAATAATTCGGGTGGCGGTGGCGGCGGCAACATCGGGTTGGTGGAATTTGCCGCGTATGGCTCACCGGTTGCGTGAGGGGTGAAACGTGGTAAGTTGTTCCAGCTCTGCGCGAGGGGGAATACCCTGTTTGGACAGGGCGTTATGCAAATGTTTCTTTACGCTCAATGAGCTCATCATAAAGTGTGTGCAAATTAATGCGATGCAATTCTTGCACCAGCCCGTTCAGCGGAATACGACTCAACCCACATTCATCAATCAGTACCCCGTCCAGCGCGCTCTTGGGCAACCCACGCTTCACCACTTGTTGCACTTTTTCTTCGATTGTGTCCAAATATGCCGTGCTGGCATCAATGGCTTTAGGAATTTCGCCGCGTAACAGCACCTCGCCATGCCCCTGCACCATACTTTCCAGTTGATAATCTAGCAGGGCACGCAACGATTTTCGCATTTGGTGGCGGTCGCCGGCAATAAAATACGGAACGGGCATCATCGAATCAGATGCCAGCAACACTTTATCTTCGCGCACGTATGCGACAGTTTGGTCGCTGGTATGTCCCGGCATCAAATGCAATTCCACTGATTTATTGCCGACATGCAATACCAATTCGCCCTCTTCAAAAACAATATCGGGAACACGTAGTTCCACTTTCTCAAACTCGGGGTTATTCGCTTTGGCTTCATCCAGCGCTCGTTGTCCATACGCCAGCAAATTATCGTGGCAGCGTTTATGACTCACCAGTTGTATGTCATCACCAAACAAATAATTACCGAAGGTGTGGTCGGCGTGCCAGTGGGAATTGATTAAATATTTGATACGCCCTTTTCCCAGCGAATTTAGAAATTCTATCATTGCCCGCGTTTCTTCGGGGTATGGCAGGGTATCCATAACGATAATTCCGCCGCGGTGTACCACCGCCGCCGCGGTTACTTGAGCATATAACCCACTGGTAAAAACATATATATCATCTGAAACACGTTCGCGCCGCATGGTCTCTCCATCAGTTACGGTGTTGTCTACAAGCAATCCTTCGGAATTATAGCACATTCCAAAGTTAAAAATCAAGTCAATTGAAAATTAAGGGTGCCTATTTTCAAGTAATTCCCGGACACGTTGCACGTCTGCCGGTGTATTGAGGTTTGTTAAAAAGCTAAAATTGGCGGTAACCGGCGCGATGGTCTCTGCGGGAACATATAATGTCGTTACCTCATCAAAAAAGCCGACAACTCGCAGTTGTTTCGCTGCCAATCGCGATTCAATGGCAGGAACACACGTTTTTCGGTAAAACGCATGGAGCGATTCCGGGTGAGCGGTGATGCGCGGCACAACCACATCGACATTATAACGTAATGTTGCCATCAGCGAAATGACCGCCGGACGAACTAGCGGCATGTCACACGCCAGCAAAAACACCCACGGATGCCGCGCGGCGAAAAGTGCGGTGTAAATGCCTCCCAATGCGGCATTACCCGGCAAAATGTCGCCGACCATGCGCAGATTAAATGACCGGTATTCGGTCGGGGTGTTGGTTACCAAAAACAGGTCATCAGTTAGTGGCGATACGGCATCAATCACCCATTGGAGAACCGGTTTGCCGAGTAAATTGACGTGGGCTTTATTTTGCCCCATCCGGCGGCTCTGCCCCCCCGCCAATATTGCAATACTGTATACGGTGTTATCTGTGACCATAGAAAAAAAGCCCGTATCGGTTGATACGGGCATAGCTTAAACGAATTGTTAAAACTGGCAAATTTAAGAGTTGGCAAGCAAATATTTTACGGCTTCGCCCACAGTGGTGATGTTCTGCGCTTGTTCGTCAGAAATTTCGCCGCCGAATTCTTCTTCAAACGCCATAATTAGTTCAACCAAATCGAGTGAATCAGCTTCCAAGTCATCTTTAAAGCTGGCATTCATTGTAACTTTATCATCTTCAATGCCAAGTTGCTCAATAACAATACCTTTTACTTTCGCAAATACTTCATCTTGATTCATTTTTGGGGTACCCTCCAGTATGACAGGTGTATAAATTTTAATTTAGCCATTTTACCAGCACGAGGCGGCATTGTCAACGCCGCCTGCGGGGAAACTCTCTTACCATTATGTGGAACACGCTTTTAGAAAGGTAGTTACGAATTTAGCGACAATCCGAAAAAATTAATTGCCAACTGCTTCCAATGTGTCATTTTTCATCACTTCTCGCATCACCATGGTGGCATATACGCCCGGTGGCAAATGGAATGCCAGCACGATGCCATCATCCCACCACAAGTTTGCATCACGGAGAGGAATGCGGTACGGGCGTCGTTCGCCGCGAAAATTCACCCTCGGCACGTCAAAATCTTTGGCGGTAACCCCTTCTTTTGCCAGTAATGTAGTTTCACGCGCGCCGGGTTCGCCTTGCGCCAGCAGGTATTTTGTGCCGAACATGGGTCCTGCCGGACTAATCTCAAATGTGTCAGCGCGAGGTTGTTCCACTGCGACATCTTGCACCACAAACGAAGCGCCATTGCGATGAATGGTTGCCACGTCCCCCCATTCCAACGTGTGAAGGGTGGGTAATCGCTGTGCCAGCAATTTATTAAACAGATACGATTGGTACGCCGACACATACAGCCGCTTCAGTCGTTTGTCAAGCGCCCGCACCGCCCGTTGCGCATCACCGGTGCGAACCAGTTGGCGCAGCACGGTGCGCTCATCGCGCAGAAATGATGGGAATGCCTCCAACGCCGCCGCCAAATCGCCATTATCAAACAAAGCGCGGGCGTGTTGCGCCGGAAGGGCTTCGGTGGATTGAGGGTTACCCAATAGTTCATGCAAGAATGTGTCCATATCATTTTGAACCAGCGCTTTACCCAACCGTTGCGAGTTTTGTCGATGTCCAAATCGTTGTTCGCCAAAATAGTTGGGCACACCCCGCATTTGCAAGGCGGCGATGACCGCCTCGGCAACGGGAAGCGCCGATTTTTCTACGCCACGCACCCGAATGACGAATCGATTGCCCACCGCGTGCCCCAATTTGAGCTTGTTTCGGTGACGCGATACCGCCAGTATTTTTACGCCGGCGATTTTCAGGGCGGCAGCCGATGCTTCGGTGATGCCATCTACGGACAGCATTTGCCGGGTGACGGCATGGGCGTCTTTCAGCCCGGCATATCCCACGGCTTTGCGGTTTACGTTCAATGCCCGTGCCACCATCCCGACAACGCTAAGCGTCGTGAGATTGGTTTTTTCAATGGTGATGTAAACGTGTTGCCCCTCGCCGCTCGGTTGGTATTTGGGTAATTCTTCTACAAAAAAATCAGCCGGCGTGGTTTTTATTTGCCCGTCGATGCCGGGCAGGTCTGCGGTGAGGTAGGGTTTTGAGTTCAAGGTTTCAGGCTCCGGATTCAAGGTTCAAAGTTCAAGGTCTCATGTTTCACACAATAGCAACTAACTGCTGACTGCCATTATAGCACTAACTGTAAATTTGTCGCATCTTTTGGGAGATAATTGTGTTTTATCCTCATGTATGATAGATTAATGTTCTCCACAATGATGAGGTGTAAATATGACAAAACGTGTGGTCATCACCGGCATAGGTACGGTGAATCCACTGGGAAATGATGTTCCCACCACTTGGAAAAATTTATTGGCAGGAAAATCGGGGATTGATACCGTCACTCATTTTGACCCGACAGGGTTTGGCACGCGCTTTGGCGGCGAAGTGAAAGGCTTT
>CAYZQQ010000098.1:0-10220 GCA_964480075.1 uncultured Anaerolineaceae bacterium | reverse complement strand
GGCCCGCCGCCATCCCCTGCTGTTGGTGCTGGACGACCTCCATTGGGCAGATGCTGGTTCCATCAGCCTGTTCTTTCATCTGGGGCGGCGGCTGACGGGACACAAGATTTTGCTCATCGGCGCGTTTCGCCCCACCGATATGGCGCTGGGGCGCGACAGCGGGCGTCACCCGCTGGAGGCGGTCATTCACGAATTCCAACGGCTTTTCGGTCATGCGCCGCTCGATTTACAGCGCAGTTCGAGCCGCGATTTCATTGACAGCCTGCTGGACAGCGAACCCAACGCACTGGGGAATGATTTTCGAGCGGCGCTGTTCCGGCACACGGGCGGGCAACCGCTGTTTACACTGGAAACTCTGCGCGGGATGCAGGAGCGGGGCGAGTTGACCCGCGACGCCGCCGGGCGATGGGTGGCGACATCGGCGGTGAATTGGGACGCCCTGCCCGCGCGGGTGGAGGGTATCATTGCCGAGCGGATGTCGCGCTTGCCGGACCATCTGCGGAGCACGCTCAATATTGCGGCGGTGGAAGGGGAAACATTCACGGCAGAAGTGGTTTCGGCTTTGCAGGGAGTGGACGAAGCCGTCATCGCCGGGCAATTGGGGCGCGAATTGGGGCAAAAACACCGGCTGGTGGTCGGGCTGGGGCGCGTCCGGCACTGCGATGGCTGGCTTTCGCAGTACCGTTTCCGGCACATTTTGTTTCAAAAATATTTGTATCAAAGTATGGATGGGATTGAACGCGCCCGCCTTCACGAGCAGATTGGTTATCGGCTGGAAAAATTATATGGCGATGATGCGGAAGCGGTGGTGGGGCAACTGGCGCGCCACTTTGAAGCGGCGGGCTTGCCGAAAAAGGCTCTGCCCTGCTGGCGGCAGGCGGGCGATGCGGCGGCGCGAGCCTACGCCAACACCGAAGCGATTGCCCACTACCGGCGGGCGCTGGTTCTTGCCGATACGGCGGCGCTGTCGCCGGAAGCGTTGACCGGTCTGAACCTGCAATTGGGACGCACACTGGAACTCGATTCGCAATTTGAGGCGGCGCAGGCGGCGTACCGGGCAATGGAAAATCGGGCGAGGGAACGGGCTGACGCGCGCATGGAACTGGCAGCACTGACGGCGTTGATGACCATTCAGGCCACGCCAACGGCTGTTCACGCCCCGGCAGAGGCGCAGGCACTCGGCCCGCGAGCGCTGGCGCTGACCCGGCAGGTGGATGACCAACCCGCCGAAGCCAAACTGCTGTGGATTTTGTCGCTGGCGTATTATTTCAACAACCAATTGGCGCAAGCCATCGAATACGGCGAAACGTCGCTGGCGCTGGCCCGGCGGCTAAATCTGCGCGAACAACTGGCTCAAACGCTCAACGATTTGGGCAGTTTTTGCTACATGTACAGTGGCCATCTGACGCAAGCCAAAACCGCCCTGCACGAAGCCGCCGCGCTGTGGCGCGAAATCGGTAACCGGCCCATGCTGGCAGACAGTCTGTCGTCGGCGGCGGTGGCGCACGTGTATGCAGGCGAGTTTGCTCCCGCGCTGGCACACGCCGCCGAAGCGGACGCCATCAGCTGGGCGACCAACAACGTGTGGGGCCAATCGTACAGCCGCTGGAAAATCGGACTGGCGCATTGGGAGATGGGCGCATTTGGCGTCGCGCTGGATACAATGGAGGAAAGCATTCGGCTGGCGGAGCAGGCGGGCTTTCTCATTCCGCAAACCAACACCCGCGCCGATTTGGCTGTGCTGTTGGGCGAAGCGGGCGCGCTGGAACGCGGGCTGGCCGCCGCCCGGCAGGCACTTTCCATTGCCGAGGGGCAGAATCCGGTGCAGGTGGGACCGGTGCTGGGTGCGCTGGCGCGGCTTCAACTTTTGCAGAGCGATGATTCGGCGGCAGAGGCGTCGTTGGTGCGAGCCGCCGCCGAACCGTACCGCGCCACGTGGCCCGTCTTTTTTGTGCCGGTGGATGTGGCGGGCATCGAACTGCACCTGCTGCGGGGAGATTTCGCCTGCGCCGAATCCGAATCGGCCCGACTGTTGGCGCAACTGCGCGGCTTTGGCATGGCGATTGCCCTGCCGCACGCGCTGTATCTGCACGGACAGGCGTTGCTGGGGCAGGGAAACACGAACGCGGCAAAAGCAAGCTGGCGCGAAGCCCTCGCCGCCGCCGAAGCGATTGGCTCGCGGCGCATGATGTGGCGCATCGCCGCCGCGCTGGCCCGCATTGCTCCCTCCCCCGCCGAAGCAGAATCGCTAAACCGCCGCGCCCACGACACCGTGGGCGCCATCGCCGCCAGTTTTGGGGATGACCGCGCCGAGCTGCACCGGTCGTTCTGCACCCAGCCGAAGGTTCGCCGCCTGTTGGCTCAAATCAGGGAGATTTAAAAACAAAAAACGGCGCGAAGTGCGCCGCTCTTTATCTTTTATTCATGCCGTCACGGGTGACATATTTCGCGTGGATGAAAAATAGTGCCGGTGTTCCAGCACGCGGCGCATTTTCTCTTTGGTGGTATTATAGCACGTATTTTCTGGTTATTGAATTTTTAGTATCCTCTCAATAACTTGTGGTAAATACCCTAAAGGCATAAGGTCGCCCCGAAATAAATTTCAGGGCTAAAAGCCTAAGCCGACTTTAAGTCGGCTTGAGTTGTAAGCCTGAACTTCAGTTCAAGGCGAAAATACAAACACGCCCGAAATCCAAATGAACCACTTTTTTTTGTAGTTACCACATAGGGAACCAAAATAAAACCCCTCATTATTGAGATGATACCTTTTTTTCAACAAAAAAGGCAGATAGAGTTACCTATCTGCCTCATTGTAGCATAGACGTGGAATTGAGTGAATTTCAGTTGTCTGTGTGATTACAGCAACGATTGTTCGGTGGTTTGGTCAAACAGGTGGACGCTGTCCAAATTAAAGAACACTTCCACTTCATCGCCGAGGCTATAATGGGCGCGCGGGTCAATCCGCCCGATGAAGTTTCTGTCTTCGCCGGTGACAAAATAGACAAAAATTTCGCTGCCCATCATTTCGGTTAATTCTACACGGGCATTGACGCGAGCACCTTTAACGCCCACCGGCACAAAATCAGGGTTATGGACGTCTTCCGGGCGAACGCCGAGTACCACTTGTTTACCCAGATGTTCTTTCACTTTGGCGATTAAACCTTCATGTAATCGCAGGCGGAATGCGCCGGTATCCACATACATATCGTTGATATCGCCGGTGATGGTGCCATTGAAAAAGTTCATTGACGGCGACCCGATGAACCCCGCCACAAACAGGTTTACAGGATGGTCGTACAGGTTTTGCGGGGTGTCTACTTGTTGCAATACACCGTCTTTCATCACGGCGATGCGGTCTGCCATTGTCATAGCTTCTACTTGGTCGTGGGTTACATAAAGGAAAGTGGTTGCCAGTTTTCTGTGCAGTTTCGTAATTTCTGAACGGGTTTGCACGCGGAGTTTGGCGTCAAGGTTTGAGAGCGGCTCATCAAGCAGGAACACGGACGGTTCGCGCACCAGTGCGCGTCCCAGTGCCACCCGTTGCCGCTGCCCGCCGGACAACGCCTTTGGTTTGCGGTCAAGGTAAGATTCAATGCCCAAAATGCTGGCAGCTTCACGCACCCGGCGGTTAATTTCGGCTTTAGGGGTTTTGCGCAATTTCAACCCGAATGCCATATTATCATACACCGACATATGGGGATACAGCGCATAACTTTGGAACACCATCGCAATGTCGCGGTCTTTGGGCGGGACATCGTTAACCACCCGGTCGCCAATGCGAATTTGCCCGTCGGTAATTTCTTCCAGCCCGGCTAAACAGCGGAGCGCTGTCGATTTTCCACAACCGGACGGTCCCACCAACACCAGAAATTCTTTGTCGTGAATTTCCAGTTCAAGGTCTTTCAGGGCGGTGACATCGCCGTATTTTTTAGTTACCCGGTCGTAAGTGACGCTAGACATATGCTTCTCCTTTAATTTGTTGAATGTGTTTTTATACCCAAAATGCCAAATTACTTGAGGGTCGAATCACGAGCCACGGTTCAACGGTGGTGGCGGATGATTCGGATATTCCTTCAATTTGTGCCAGCAAAAGTCGGCACGCTTTTTGCCCCAGTATATCGGTGGGGCGATGGATAGTGGTCAGTGGCGGCTGGCTGTATTCCGCCAGCAAAATATCGCCCAGCCCCACCACCGCAATATCATCGCCAACTTCAAATCCCTGGTCCTGTGCGGCTTTCATCGCGCCCATTGCCAGCAGGTCGTGACATGCGAGTATCGCGTCGGGGGGCGAATCTGCCAGCAACCGCTGCGCGGCGCGATAGCCCTCTTTTTGCGACATATCGGTCAAATTGGTGATGATGCCGCCGGACAATTCCGGTTGAGCCGCAATTGCATTCCCAAACGCCCGAACGCAGGTTTGGTGAAACAGCAGGTTGGCGGGGGGGGCAATCAGCGCAATTCGCTGCCGGTTTTCTTCCACCAGATGTATCACCGCTTGCGATATTCCCTCTACGGCGTTGAGCCAAACAGTAGCGTGCGGAGGAGCATTTTGATGTCCCACCACCACAAACGGAATACGTTGAGCTGTTAAAAATTCAAGTCGCCAATCGTTTTGACGGGGTTGGGCAATAATCAACCCATCAACGCGACGTTCTGCCACCAATCGCCGATACGCGAGTTTTTCTTCTTCGCCCGGCGTTCGGGTGGATACCAGCAGGTCAAAGTTATGATGCGCCACTTCGTTGGCAATCGCCGCCAGCAATTCGGTAAAAAACGGGTCTGCCTGTTGCCCTGAAAGTACCGGCAGGATTAACCCGATGGCATCTGTGCGTCTTTTTTGCAGTCGCCGGGCGGTGGTGTTTGGCTTGTAATCCATTTCGGATGCGGTATTTTGGATGAGGCGGCGTGTTTCTGCCGATATATCCTCATGTTCCCGCAACGCTTTTGATACGGTTGCAACCGATTTCCCAACTGCGCGGGCAATCGCTTTTAACGTAACTTCTTCCGGGGACACCACATCTCCTGCCGTCAAACTTAAACGTTTAACCCTTGTTTGAAAGTATAAACTTAAACGTTTAAGTTGTCAAATAACGGGGATGATTAGTGTGTGTTTCAATTTCTAGGCGCGTTTGGACAATCAAATGATTTTCCCAGATGTCATTCCCGCGAAAGCACCCAAACAACGGGCACAGGCGGGAATCCATAAATCTTCAGCAATTCCCGCTTTAGATAAACGCTTTGAGTTTCCAAGTCGGAATAGAACACCGATGACACAGATTAACTCGGATAAAAGTAAAAAATCGTAACCGTTCACCCCCCCGTCCCCAATCAGTGAGCTTGTCGAAGGCAATGCTATAGTTTTTCAGAAAATGATTTTGATTCGTAGCCGCCACATCCCTATGCGGTGGCGGGCCGGGCATAGGGATGCCCACCCTACAGATACAAAATGTTTATCTGAATATCTATAGAGGTAGGGGGGATGAACGGTTACAAAAAATCGGTGAAAATCAGCGTAATCTGTGCAATCTGTGTTCTATCAGCCACTTTGTAGCCGGTTCACACCGGGAATTGCTGATAAATCTTTTTCTGGATTCCGGATAATTTCCTGCGGAAATTTCCGGAATGACATAACGCATTGCTGGGTATCGGCAAATTCGCCAAAAAACTGAAATGCACCCGGACGATTGTGCAGACACGAAGACCGGCTCAACGGGTACGGGTTGCCGCCGCCAGTTGCGGATTTGGCTGTTGAATCATTTCTTTTGGGACAATTTTTTTAATATGCGCGTGTGCTGTGCGCCAATGTTCCAGCAGCCAACTGCCGCGCCAACTGCCCGTTTTTTCTGCATGTCGCTGAATGAGCGCTTGCAAATACGCCGCATCTGTTGCCGAAATGGATTCGGGGGCGACCATATCCGGGTTCAATTTTATGGATAATGTATCGTGCGGGTCATAAACATAGGCGCTGCCCCCGCTCATCCCCGCTCCAAAATTAAAGCCGATGTCACCCAGTACCACAATTGTGCCGCCCGTCATATATTCGCAGCCGTGGTTGCCCACGCCTTCCACCACGGCAACAGCGCCACTGTTGCGCACAGCGAATCGTTCGCCGGTTTGCCCGGCGGCAAACAATTCTCCGCCGGTGGCGCCATACAGCGCAGTGTTGCCCAAAATGGTGTTTTCATGGGGCACAATGGGCGATTCCGGCGGTGGAGTGATGACTATTTCGCCGCCGTGCATCCCTTTGCCCACATAATCATTCGCTTCTCCAATGAGCGTTAAATGGATGCCGGGGCTGTTAAATGCGCCAAAGCTTTGCCCGGCGCTGCCTTCAAAAATGAAATGAATTTGGTTGTCCGGCAACCCCTGCGCCCCGAACCGCGCCGCCACGGCGCCCGATACTGTCGCTCCGACCGAGCGGTCGGTGTTATGGATTTTCATTCGGTAAGTGATGATGCTGCCGTCTCGCAGCGCCGGACGGGAAACTTCTACCAGATGCCAATTCATCGCGGTAACGCTGAAAATATCGTTGGCAGGTAAAATATTTCGGCGGGGGAGAAACCCTTTTTCATCGGGTGTCGCCAGTAACGGCGACAGGTTGAGCGCGGGCAAGCCGGTTTGAGCCAGCAGTTCGGTGCGCCCGATAATGTCATCTAACCGGCGATAGCCCATCTGCGCCAACAGCTCGCGCACTTCTTCGGCGATGAAGGTCATATATGCCATAACCATTTCCGGCTTGCCGGGAAATTTGGCGCGCAGTTCTGCTTTTTGGCTGGCAACGCCGACCGGACAGGTGTTGGTTTGGCAAGTTCGCGCCATGATACATCCTTCGGCAACCAGCGCCGCTGTGCCAAACGAGAATTCATCGGCGCCCAGCAGCGCGGCTTGCACCACATCAACGCCGGTTCTAAATCCGCCGTCCACGCGAATGCGCACCCGGTCTCGCAAATCGTTGGCGATGAGCGTTTGTTGTGCCTCTGCCAGCCCCACTTCAAACGGCAATCCGGCGTGTTTCATGCTACTTAGTGGCGATGCGCCGGTGCCGCCGTCTGCGCCGCTGATGTGTACCACATCCGCCCCGCCTTTAACCACACCCGCCGCCACCGTGCCGACACCGCTTTCTGCGACCAGCTTCACCGACACGGCGGCAAACGGGTTTATTTGTTTCAGGTCGAAAATTAATTGCGCCAAATCTTCAATGCTGTAAATATCGTGATGCGGCGGCGGCGAAATTAACCCCACCCCCGGCGTGCTGTGGCGCAGCGCGGCAATCTCCGCCGTAACTTTATGCCCCGGCAGATGTCCCCCTTCGCCCGGTTTTGACCCCTGAGCCATTTTTATTTGTATTTCTTTTGCCGACATGAGATATGCCGGGGTAACGCCAAATCGCCCCGATGCCACCTGTTTGATGGCGCTGTTTGCTTCTGTGCCGAATCGCTGCGGGTCTTCGCCGCCCTCGCCGCTGTTGCTCATACCGCCCAATCGATTCATGGCGATTGCCAGCGTGCGATGCGCCTCGGCGCTGATGGCTCCGTGGCTGATTGCGGCGGTTGAAAAGCGGCGCAATATTTCCGCCACCGGCTCTACTGTTTCAATGGGGATGGGCTGGCGGTCGGGTTGAATGGACAATCCGTCAATGGGTGTGGCGGCAATCGCTGCGTCGTTTTCACGGCGGGTGAGTGCGGAAAAACGTTTGAACTCGGCGAATGATTCGCTTTTTACGGCTTGATGCAGCGCTCTGACCACCTGCGGGTTGAAGCCGTGATATTCGCCGCCGCGTTTAAATTTGAACCAGCCCGGGCTGTTCAACCGTGGACCCGATTCGCTGAAGGCAATGCGATGTCGCATTAAAATGGGCGCTGCCAATTGTGCCAGCGACGCGCCGCCAAATCTGGCGGGTGTGCCGACCAAACAGCGGTCAATGACATCCTGCCCCAGCCCGATGGATTCAAAAATTTGCGCTCCGCAATAGCTGTCGAGGGTGGCGATGCCGACTTTTGACATAATTTTGAGCAGCCCTTTTTCCAGCGCGCGTGTAAAATTGGCAATCGCTTGCACCGGCGAAATATGCTTCAATTTGCCATCGGTTGCCAGTTTCGCCGCTGTTGCCAGCGCCAAATACGGATGCACCGCCTCCGCCCCATAACCGATGAGCGTGGCAAAGTGATGGACATCCCGCACCTCTGCGGTTTCTACCACAATGCTGGTGAGTGAGCGCAGCCCGGATTTAATGAGATGGTGATGCACCGCTCCGACAGCCAGCAGTATGGGGATGGGAGCGGTATGGGCGTCAATGGCGCGGTCGCTAATTAACAAAATTGCGGCGCGGGTGTCATCGGCGCGTACGGCGGCTTCCGCCTGCGATGCCAGTCTCGCCAGAGCAGTTTCCAGCCCGCCGACACCATCGGCAATGGGAAACGTGGCAGACAGCAGAACGCCGCGAAAATCCGGGTGAGTGGTGCGCAGGGCTTGCAGCGCGTCAAGGTCATCGACTCGCAAAACAGGGCTGTCCAGCACAATTTGCATCGCTCGATGCGCGCCATCCTGCAAAATATTTTCCCGTCTGCCGAGCATTACTTTCAGCGACATACCGGATTTTTCGCGTAACGGGTCAATGGGTGGATTTGTTACCTGCGCGAACCGCTGTTTGAGGTAATGATGCACCGGACGGTCAACCCGCGATAAAAGTGCGATGGGGGTATCGTCGCCCATTGAACCGAGCGGTTCGATGCCGTTTGCCGCCATAGGGCGCAATACCACCGTCAACTCTTCGGCAGTATAGCCAAAGGCAGTTTGAAAAACACGCGCATCCAATGTCGAGTTAAGGACATCCCGGTCGGGATCGGGGAAAAATTTACCCGGCAGCGGCACAGTGATCTCGTGCAACCAAGCGCCATAATCAGCCTGAAGAGCCAGTTTGCTTTTGATGGCATCATCGTTAAATACGGTGCCGCTGGCGGTATCGAGTACCAGCATTTGCCCCGGACCGAGCCGCCCTTTTTTGATAATTTTTTGTTCGGGCAGCCGGGCGAATCCCGCTTCAGACCCGGCAACCAACAACCCGTCATCGGTTTGATGGTAGCGCATAGGGCGCAAGCCGTTACGGTCAAGCGTGATGCCCACCGTATGCCCGTCGCTAAAAACCAGGGCAGCGGGTCCGTCCCACGGTTCCATCAGCGTGGCATGGTAGGCGTAAAAATCGCGGCGGGCGCGGTTTTGGGGGGTATCGGGGAGCATTTCCCACGCTTCGGGCGTGAGCATGGCTATGGCGTGCGGCAGGCTTCGCCCTGAATGTACCAGCAATTCCAGCACATTATCTAGCATAGCAGAATCGCTGCCGCTGTCATCAATGACAGGTTTCAGATGGTCAATTTGGTCGCCCCATACCGGTGATGTCAAGGTTGACTCGCGGGCGCGCATCCAATTGACATTCCCCTGAATGGTGTTGATTTCGCCGTTATGGCACAGCATGCGGAACGGTTGGGCGCGATGCCATGCGGGAAAGGTGTTGGTGCTATAGCGTTGATGGAAAGTTGCCAGCCCAACCTGAAACCGATAGTTGAGTAAATCAGTGTAAAATTTACCCAAATCGTCGCCCAGCAGTAACCCTTTATAAACGATGGTACGGCTGGAAAGCGAGCAAATATACAACTCCGACAGATTGGCGGCGCGCGCTTCTTTTTCGATGATGCGCCGCGCCAGATAAAGTTTGCGCTCAAATTCCGCCTGTGATATTGATTGAGTGGGGGTAACAATTGCTTGTTTAATGGTGGGTTTGCCGGCTTCGGCTTGCGGACCGAGCGTATGCATATTTTGCGGCACGTCTCGCCATGTCAGCAAAGTCAATTGCAGGGAGGGGCGTGCCAGCGCCCGTTCGATGAGTTGCATCCCGGCGGTAGCGCCGGCGCTGTCACGCGGCAGAAAAAATTGTCCCACTGCCAGCTCGCCCGGTTTCGGGGGGGCGATGTGCTGTTGTGCCAGTTCTTCAGCAAAAAAGGAGTGGGGAAGTTGGCACAAAATGCCGGCGCCGTCGGATGTTTTGCCGTCGGCAAGCACGCCGCCGCGATGGGTAAGGTTTGAAAGAGCTTTTAACGCCAGTCGCAGAATGTCGGGGTGGGGGCTTCCATCCAAATACGCCACAAACCCGATGCCGCACGCATCGTGTTCAAACTGAGGGTCATATAGCGTTAAGTCTGTTTGCCGCTTGGCAGTATTTTCCG
>CAYZQQ010000097.1:0-10379 GCA_964480075.1 uncultured Anaerolineaceae bacterium | reverse complement strand
CTTTTTGCCCCTCTCCCTAACCCTCTCCCCAAAAGGGAGAGGGAATTATCTCCTCGCCCTTTAGGGGGGAGGCAGGGAGGGGGTTATCACTCACAAATACATCTTTCGCAATTTTACTTTTTCCACCTTGCCATAGGGCGAATGGGGCAGTTCGGCAGCGAAGATAATTTCCTTCGGCACTTTGTAGCGTGCCAGCCGGGCGCGGCAGAAGTCAATCAATTCTTCCGCCGACACGGTTTGCCCCTTTTCACGCACCACAATCATCAACCCGATTTCGCCCCATTTTTCATTCGGTTTGCCGATGAGCGCGGCTTCCTGCACGGCGGGATGTTCGTGGAACACCGCCTCCACTTCGGCAGCGTACACATTTTCACCCCCGCTGATGATCATATCTTTGAACCGCCCGGCGATGGTAAAGCAGCCGTCCTCATCCATGCGAACCATATCGCCAGTGTGAAACCAGCCGTCTTTCAGCGCGGCGGCGGTGGCTTCGGGATTGCCCCAGTAGCCCGCGCAGACGTGTGCCCCGCGGATGAGCAGTTCGCCCGTCGCACCGGTGGGCACATCTGCGCCGTTTTCGTCCACCAGCCGCATTTGGGAGTGGAAAACCGGTTTGCCCACCGAGCCGGATTTCGGCACAGATTCTTCATCCGTCATGCTGAAACAATTCGGTCCCACTTCGGTCAGGCCGTAGCCCTGCCGGAAAACGACGCCCTTCTTTTGCCGCCAGGCTTCCATCAACGGTACGGGGCACGGCGCGCCGCCGCTGATGAAGAAATGCACGTGGCTGAAATCGAGGTCATCGAAATTGGGGGCGTCCATCCACATTTGGAACAGGGTTGGCACGCCCAAAATGACGGTGCATTTTTCTTTCAGGATGATGTGCAGGGTTTCGGCGGGGTCGGATCCGCGCCCCAAAACAATTTTTCCACCCAGATACAAAATCGGGGTTAAAAAGGCGAACAGCCCGCCCGCGTGAAACATCGGCGTGAACACCGGCGAAATATCGACTTCGGATAATCCCCAACTGGCGGTGGTGTTGAGAATATTCCACAGCACTTGCCGGTGGGGGATGATGGCGCCTTTCGGTTTGCCGGTGGTGCCGGATGTGTAGAGCAAACAGTACGGCGATTCGGCGGTCAATTCGGTGGGGCGGGGTGGCTCGGTGGGTGAGGCGGCGGCGCGTGCGGCATCGTAATCGTGCGCGCCGTCAATTTTCGCCCCTTCGATGGCGACGATGTGCGACACGGAAATCTCCGCGCGCATTGCTGCCAGCGTTTCCACAAATTCCGGCCCGCAGAACAGCACGGTGGGCGCGTTGTCGTTGACGATATACGCCAGTTCAGACGCGGTGAGCCGCCAGTTGAGCGGCGCAAAAATCGCCCCGATTTTCGCCGCGCCGTACAGCAAATCGAGATAGATGACGCTGTTGTGCGCCAAAATCGAAACCCGGTCGCCCATACCGACGCCCAACTCGCGCAGGAAATTCGCGGCGCGATTGGCACGCTCGTTCAGCTCGGCGAAGGTGAAGCGTGTGCCGCTATCCACTTCAAAGATGGCTTCGCGGGTGGGCGTGAGCCGGGCGCGGTCGGTTAAAAGATTTGCGCAGTGCATATACATCCCCCTGCCCAGAACGATTTAAGCGTTCAAAAATGTGTGAAATGTTATGTTAAACGCAGCGGCTTGGTCAAGGAATGGTGAATGTCCGGCATCGGCAATCACTGTTTCTTGATACGCTCCACCATTTGCCGCATATTTTTCCATGACAGCGCGGGTTTGAGCCAGCATGGGTTGTGGCGGACATTCCTCTGCCCCCGGCCAACCCGGAACAGCCCCCATCGCACCCAATGCAGCCAAATCGAACATAGCATTGTCACTGACAATCAGGTCGCTATCACCGCGGATCCACAAAATTGGTGGCTTGAATTCGATTTCTGCCAAAGCGTCAGCGTTGAAATATTTGCGATTGAAGGCAGGCAGAACACCGCGATCGCCGGGGGCTGCACCGGGCCAATTCGCGGAGGACACGGCTGTTCCCGGATACCAGTCGTCGCCAATTTTGGTGGAGAGCATAGAATCAACCAGCGTGTCTTCCCGCGAAGGGACAAAGGGCGGTTTAACATAAAATTGGCGGAATACATTTCGTGGCGCCATTGGATTCTCAGTTCCTTTTTCTTCGGAAGCCAAAAGTTGTACAAATTCGGGATTAACGCCCGACGGTGCACCGTCGTCGAAGGTCATTGTTCCCTCTGCCCCTTTGCTGCCTCCGTAACCATAGGGTGACATCGTGTCCACCAGCGTAATCGAGAGTAAATCGGTGGAATGAGCAATGGCGTATTTCATAACAACACCGCCGCCCATACTGTGTCCAACCATGTGAAAATGTTCCAGTCCCATTGCCTGCACCACTGCATAAACGTCATCCACCATATCAGACAAGCCCAGCGTAGCGTCAATCGGCAACGGTTCGGTATCGCCGTAGCCGCGCAAATCAAGTGCGATGCCCCGGAACCCATCCGGCAGAGCCAGCATTGTTTCTTCCCAGAAAATGGCGGAAGAGACGTTGCCATGGATAAACACAACTGGCACACCTTCAACTGGCCCGGCTATTAAAACATGCACTTTGAGGCGATTTGTTTGCACCATTCGGGAATCGATATCAGGTAAAGTTGGATTTGAAGACATAAGAAGCTCCTTTTCGTTACTGATAATTTAGTTTGCTTTTGCTCAACCAGCGGCTGAAACTTGAAATCACGTGCCAATCACAATCCCGCCGTCGATGCGCAGGGTTTCGCCGGTGATGAAGCCGGCCTCATCCGACGCAAGAAAATAATACCCGTTGGCGATGTCGCGCGGCTCGCCGAGACGGCGCAAGGGGGTTCGCTGGCGCATACCCGCCAGAATTTTCTCCGGCATTTGGCGCACCATATCGGTCAGGGTGAAGCCGGGGGCAATGGCATTCACGCGGATACCGTATCGCCCCAGTTCGCGCGCCCAGACTTTGGTCATGCCGACAATGCCCGCTTTGGTGGCGGTGTAATTCGTTTGCCCAAAGTTGCCATCCAGCCCGGCGATGGATGAAGCGCTCAAAATGACACCGCTGCCCTGCTTGACCATCACCGGCGCGACGGCCTGCGCGCAGTTGAACGCGCCTTTCAGGTTGACGGAGATGACCAAATCGAAATCGGCTTCGGGCATTTGGTCGACCAGTTCGCCGTCTTTGAATTTGACCAATTGCCCGTCGCGCAGAACACCCGCATTGTTGACCAGCACGTCAATCCGCCCGAATTTGGCGACGACATCGTCCACCCAGGCTTGCACGGCTTGCCGGTCGGTGATGTCCACACGGTAAAAATGCCCGCCGATGGCGTCGGCGGTGGCGTTGCCAGCGTCAGTGTTCACATCGCAGATGACCACGGTGGCGTTGGCTTCGGCGAACCGCTCGGCGGTGGCTTTGCCAATGCCCATCGCCCCGCCGGTGATTAAAACAACTTTGTTGGTGAATGGCATAATTTCCTCCGGTAGTTGGTTATTGGTAAATGGAGATTGGATATTGGTTGTCCAATTACCAATCTCTAATCTCCAGTTTCTCCCCACTGCACAATGCCCGCTGCCCAAACATAGCCGATTCCGGCGGCGACAATCGCCATTAAATCGCCGTCTTTGAGCCGCCCGGTTTCCAGCCCGCGTTTGATGTTGAATATCGCATCCTGCTCGCCGATGTGGCCGACATCGCTCAAATAAACCGATTGCGTTTCATCCAAACCAAGCCGCGCCAGCATATCACGGTGTCCCGATGGTTTGATGAGCACCATATTCAGAAAATCCAAATCGGCGGGGGTGAAGGGCGTGCCGTCCGGTTTGAGGCCGCTTTTGCGCAGTGATTCGTGAATGCAGGTCATCCAATTGTCCATCGAAACTTCGTTGAGGCGGGCTTTCATCTTCTCCGGCTCCACCAAATCGAAATAAAACTTGCCCGCCGCCACAGCTTCGTCGGTGGGAAATTCCACCGTGCCGCTGGCGGGAACCACCACGTGACGGCTCATGTAGCCATCAGCCATCAAGTGCGCGCCGAGAATGTGATTGCGCTGCCAGTTTTTTCGCAACAGCATCGCCCCGCCGCCCGCGCCGATGTTGAACAAAAAGGATGTGCGCGGGTTTTTAAAGTTGATAAAATTGCTGAGTTGATAGCCACCCGCAATCAGCACCGTGTTGATGTCGGGGTCGGCAATCATCATATCTTTCGCCAGCTTCATCCCGCCGACGGTGGTGGCGCAACGGGCGTGAATATCCATCGCCCAGGCGTTGGTCGCGCCGAGTTGGTACGCCATATCCACGCCGGATGTCCACAGAAAATACTCGCGCCATTCTTCGGTGGTGCAGAGAACAACGTCAATTTCTGCAGGGGAAATGTCCGTCTGCGCCAGACACTCCCGCGCCGCCCGCACGCCCATTTCGTTGGGATGAATGTCGGGGTCGCCGACAAATTTGCGCTCGATGCCGAGTTTTTCACGCACCACCCATTCGGGCATGCCGCTTTCGGCGGCAATTTCCGCGGCGGTGATATAGGTTTCGGGGGAAAATGTCCCCACGCTGACGATTCCGACAGTGGGTTGGTTGGTCATAAATTGCCTCACGGATACCCCCTCCCTAACCCTCCCCCTAAAAGGGAGAGGGAATATTCCCCCCCTCTCTTTCAGGGAGGGGGCAGGGGGAGGGTTCTATTTTTTTCTTAAAACTCTGCCAGCGCCGACACGACCGCGCGGGCGTTTTCGCCGAAAAGCATGGTCATGTGATTACCCGGCACGCGGACATACCGCCCGTTTTTCAGCGCGGCGACGGTCTCCCGCGCTTTGTCCTCCGGCGTGACGGGCGGCGTGCCCGGCGGGCCGTATGGTTCGGGAGCGTTCAGCAGCAGCGCGGGCTGGTCAAGCTGCGCCAGCAAATCACGCCACGGTTCGAGCAGGCCCTTTTCTGCCGCCTCAGCGATGGCTTCCGGCTTGGAGCGCGCCTGCACTGTGCCGTCGGGATTGGTCTGCACATCGGCGCGGAAAAACGATTCGATGGCATCGTCCCAATATCCCAGCAAAAATGGCATAGCCTGCACCGCCGATTTGAACACATCCCACGACGGAAAAACCATCCCCAGCCTGTCCAGTGACGGTTGAATCAATTGCCGAATATTGGGGTGAAGTTCACCCGCCGCGTCGAGAATGACCAGCTTTTCCACCCGTTCGGGAAAATGTGCCGTCATGTAGATGGTCAACAACCCGCCGAAAGAATGTCCGCCTAAAATCACTTTTTCCAGCCCCAGCGCGTCCATCAACCCGATGATGTCGGCGGCGTGGTCGGCCATGCTGTAACCCGTCTCCGGCTTGCCCGACTGCCCCCGCCCGCGCAAATCGACCGCCAGCACGCGGAAATGCTCGCCCAGACCGGCGTCCATCAGCCCATCGAAGGAACGGGCATTGGCGGTCAGTCCGGGCATCAAAATGAGTGGCGGGCCGTCGCCACCCCAATCGACATAGTGCAAAGTCAGCCCATTCACATCCACAAATTTGTCCATCGTGCCCTCCGGAAAAAGCGTCACATATTGTCCAATGAAGTCCACCGCATCCGAAAAATCGGCGAAATTGCGCTGTTGGTCGCTCTGCACATGCCGAATCGACCCGTGCCATCCGGCGGTCGGGCGGTGGGTAAAGCGTAAAATGAAAGAAACAATCGAAGTTTCGGGCATACGGATAATCTTTTTGTTGAAATCTATTCCGATGGAAAGAGTGTATCACAAAGGGGTTACAGAGGAGTTACAAATTGGTTGCAGGGGGGATGGCAATCCACAGATACACACAGATTCTCACCGATAACCTGTGTGCGAAGTGCGTCTGTTTCGCAAAAAATCACGTAGGGGCGACTCGCGAGTCGCCCCTACCCATACAAATGATATATTTCAATCCAGTCTATACTGGAATAAATCCTTACCAAATATCATCACTATGTTTACGCCAACTCAATTCAACAACATATTCTGTTGCCCCATAAACTTCATAAGTAGTCATATCAATAGTTACATAATATTTGCCTGATGGTTTTGCTATTCCATCACATTTTTCGAAATTTTTATTCTCTGCTTGTGGCAAGTTGCTACAATTTCCTTTACTGGCATAAAAACCGATAACTTTTTGGAGAGGTTCTGAAGTTTTAAAATAGTACGCATAAAATGGCATTTCGGCCGTTCCAGCATCTGTTTGGTGCAATAACATGGAGTACGGATATATAGGGAATCTAGGAACGGATGTGGTGCTTTTACAGCTACTCACAAATAAACTCACACAAACAACAACAATTCTAAACGTAGTTTTTAATATCATACTAATTGCCACTCGGTGGTGTTGGGATAATGCAACCTTCTTTCTGTAAAATTGAGTATCCTTTGAAATGTAAGGTTCAGTCAGCTGATGAAATTGTGGACAACCCTGCGCAAGCTTGGGGCGCCCCACGATACCACAGCCGCGCCGACGACTATTTACGGCGGCTCGTTCTCCACTCAGGCTGGTTTATGGCAAGAGAACCTCACCCCGTCAACTTCCGAAACACCGCCACGGTTTCCGGCGAGGGGGCAATGCCGAGCGCAGTGTCCAGCCACTCAGTGCAGTGGCGGAAGGTGCGCAATACTTGCGGGCGGTTGCCGAGTTTGGCATAGGCGGTCATCGTCAGCCGGTAAGCCTCTTCCCAGCAGTCGTCGTGCGCCAGCAACCGCTGGCAGGTGGCAATGACCTTCTCCCACGCGCCCTGCGCCGCGAAAATCCGCGCCACCCGTTCGGCGGTGCGCAGAAAGAGCGACAACAGGTGTTCGCGCCGTTCCGCGCTCCAGTCGTCATAGAGTGTATCGGGCAGATAGTCGCTGCGGTAAAGTTCCAACGCACGCTGATAATGTGGCAGGGCAGCAGCGGGAGCGGCATCGTATTCGGAATCGCCGGTATCAATTTCGCGGATGAATTCGTCAGCGTCAATCCACACATCGGCGTGAGGGCGCAACCCATAGGCGTCACCATCGCGCACAATAAACGCTGATGGCACACCCTGAGCTTTGTCCGGCTCCAATACCCGTCCCAGCGTGCTGAGCGCCACTTTAAAATCGCGCCGGGCTTTTTCCAGTGGAACATCATACCACAGCATTTCGATGATGTGGTCGCGGCTCAACATTCGTTGGGGGTGGGTGACAAACAGTTGAAACAGTTGCCGTGATTTCTTCCGCCGCCATGCTTGCGGCAAAAGCACATTATCCCCCAGCCAAACGCTGAATTGCCCCAGCGTTTTCACCCGCAATTGATAGCCGGGGTGAAATTCCACGTGCGCCACCCCCACCGCTTCGAGCAATCGGTGGGCAACCTGCCGGTGGTCGGTGTGATGTGCCGCATACAACAGAATGGGAATCAACTGTTTGGGGTCAAGCGGACCAAGAAATGTTTTGCGGGTGAACAGAAAATCATACCGGTGCATCCTCGTCAATTGCAAGAGTTGGTCAGTGGCGTGCGTCAGCCGGTCGGTATCGTGCAAGCGATGCCACACCAGCGTCCGCCACAAATGCACCAGACATTCGCCGTAGGGATCGGAACATTCTTTAAACGAGTTTTCCGCCTGATTCAGCCACACCAGTGCCGTGTCAAATTTCCCCGCCTGCACATACCCCGCGCCCATCGTCAGCCGGATGAAACTTGCTACCCATTCATCACCTGCCTCTTGCAGAATCTCAATTCCCTGCTGTGCCACCAACAGCGCGGCATCCACATCGCCCTGAAAGCCATAAGCTTGACACAGCCCCCAAAACGGCTCCGGCTTTAAGCGGGGAACCATCAACGTTTCGCCAATTGCCAACGCTTTTTCATACAGTGGGATAGCCTGACGATAACCTTCGGCGGTTTTTTGCAAAATTTGGGCGTGTCCCTGCCGCGCATATCCCACCGAAGTGCTGAATGGCACGTTGAGTTTTTCGCCCCGTCGGGTTCCCCGTTCCGCAAAATCCTGCGCAGCGGCACGTTTGCCCAAAAATGCCGCCACCAGCGACAGCAACAGTAGCGTTTCGCGGTGTCCGCGGGGACGATACACCGGCGTTTTCTCCTCCGCGGCAAGCTGTTCCTGCAACCGCTGATACGCCTCGTGCAGACGTCCCGTGCGCAACAACACCCGTGCTGTCAATTCAAAAGGACGCGGCGTTTCCGATTCCAGTGATTCCGCCTGTGCCCGAAACCGCTCTGCCTCCGATAATTGCCCCAAATTGAGCATATTTTCCGCCAACAGATTCAGCAATCGGGGGCGACTGCTTTGGTCATCGTCGGTGTCAGTGAGTTGCAATGCCTTTTCCAGTAACTTTTCGGCGGGGGCGGGATTTACCGTGTCGAGATACACCCGCGCCTGCCCGCGCAATGCCCGCCCAATGCCCTGAATATCATTCCGACGGCGGGATAGTGTTTCTGCACGCTGATACCATTTCAGCGCAGCATCAAACCGGCTATGCAAACGGGCAATATCACCGCGATAGATGAGCAGAGACGGATGTTCTGCCATCACAGCATCGGAAATGAGCGCCATCCATTGCGTGAGCGTGTCCAGCCGACCCGCCCACACCATATCGCGCCCAAAACGGTCAAGAATGGTCGCGGCTTCTTCAAACGCGCCCGCCTGCAACAGATGATACACTGTTCCTTCATCATCCCCGCGTTGCCGGTAGCAGGCGGCGGCGCGGCGGTGAAGTTCCTGCGCAGTAGCGGGAGCCAACCGGTGTTCCAAAAAATTATGGAACAAGGGATGATAGCGCAGCGTGCCGTTTCCTAAATTCACCACAAACAGCCCGTCATCCTGCAATTGTTTTAAAATGATGGCGCTATTGCTGGCGGCACGAAGGCAATCACACTGTTGGGCGGTCATCTGCTGTAAAACGGCGGTGGTGAGCAAAAATTCCTGAATTTCCGGTGGTTGCTGCTGCAGAACGTGTTGCGCCAAATAGGAAAAAATATCCTGATTTGGTACGGAAAGTTGGGCAAGCAATTCTGTCACGGTGATTGACGGGGTTGCGCGCAACCCCTGCCGCACCAATTGCAGAGCAATTGCCCACCCCTGTGTTTCTTTTGCCAGCGCGGCGATTTCATCCTCCGCGAGCGAAAAATTGTATCGCCGGTTAAACAGCTCTGCAATTTCGGTGGGGGTAAATGCCAATTCCGATTGATTGATTTCCAAAATTTGGTCAGTCAGTTTCCAGTTGACCAAGTTAGGCAAATTAAGGGTGGTACGGGTTGAAAGAATCGTGTGCAAACTTTGGGGAGCACGGACAATCAACCGGTTCAAAATTTGCAGAACATCGGCATTGCGATTCAGCACATGGGCATCATCGAGTACCAAAAAAATAGTGTCAGCAAGAGTATCTGCCAAATTATTTGCCAGAATATCCACGATGGTTTCCCAAACAGCATTGCTGTCCCAACTTTCGAGCAAAGCATCGGCGGCATTGGACATCGCAGGGAACTGCTGTCGGAATCCAGCTAACAGGTGATTGAGAAAGGTCAGCGGGTCAGCATCTTCAGAATCTAAGTGATACCAAACAAGTGGCGCATCTGTCTGCGCCATCAATGTGAGCGCCGTACTTTTGCCGTATCCTGCTCCGGCGTGAAGGATGGCGAGCGGATATTCTATGGATTGCGCGATGCGTTTCTGCAACCGCAAACGCGGCAGCATACGTTTTGGAGGGTGCGGAGGCACAAGTTTTGTTTTTACAACCAGATGCTCACGAGGCATAGTGCTGTTCCGAGAAAATAGATGGGTTACCGTTTAATTATTGTAACCCGCAGCGGGAACCTCGTCAAAATTGTATAATTCGGGCAAACTGTTGATTTACTTTTCTCTCAAAGCGTTCTATAATAGATTTTAGACATATCTTCTCAATAGGTAGGGGTATAGCAGTACTTTGCGGGTCTTTGGGAATTTGTGGGGTTAGCCCCGAAATAAATTTCAGGGCTAAAAACAAAAGCCGACTTAAAGTCGGCTTAAGCTATCAGCCTGAACTTTAGTTCAAGGCAAAAACGCGGCAATTTTGCGCACCCCCTGAAATCCTGAAGACCCTACTTTGCTCCTGATTAATCTTGTAGGTCACGTCTTTGACGTGACAATTGGGCGAGATGTCACGCTTTTAGCGTGACCTGCCCAAAGATTTATGGTCGGAATGCCAAAATGAGCCAACGCTCTACCTCTACCCCAAATTATTGAGAAGATACACTTTACCTGAATTCGGGGTAAGCAAAATAATACTCAAGTGAGATAAAAATAGTCCACCGATTTACACAGATACACTCTGATTTTTATTTTTCTGTGATTATCTGTGCCCATCT
>CAYZQQ010000096.1:0-10517 GCA_964480075.1 uncultured Anaerolineaceae bacterium | reverse complement strand
GGCGGGAACTCCGCATCGCCGAACTGAGAGAAACCATCAAAACATTGCGTTCGCAATTGCAGCGAGCAGGGCTTGTTCCTGTGGCAAATGACCCGCTGCTGGATGAAGATTAGGGTGGAAAAAGCTTATGGATTCACCGATGTCTCAAACTAAATGGGATGATACATCTATGTGGCAAGCAGTTTTCTTCGCCGCCCGCGATGCCATGTTCATCATCAACCTGCAGGGTGAATATCAAACCGCCAACCCCGCCGCCACCCGCTTGACGGGCTATACGGTGGATGAATTTCGTGGGATGACAGTGGATGATCTTTTGATGCCCGGTTCCGGTTTGCCTGCCGAAGAGCGCGAACGTATCTGGCGCGAAGGCCGCACGGTGGAAGTTGACCTGCGCCACAAAGACGGGCACCCGGTGCCGGTAGAGTTGAGTATTGCACCCATTCTGAATGCGAGCGAAGCACTGGTTTTGGGTATTGCGCACGACATTTCTGAACGCAAAAAAGCGGGGGAATTTCTGCGTGAAAGCGAAGAACGTTTCCGGCAATTGGCGGAAAATATCGATGCGGTATTTTACATGAGCGACCCTCAAAAATCGAAAATGCTGTATGTCAGCCCGGCGTATGAAAAAATATGGAGGCGAACATGCCAAAGTTTGTACGATGATTCTCGCTCATTTGTGGATGCCATCCACCCCGATGACCGCCCGGCTGTGTTGGACTCTTTTGAAAAACAGTCGCGCGGCGAACCCATCGAAGTGGAATATCGGGTGGTGCGCCCCGACGGGGATATCCGGTACATTCTTTCGCGGGCATTCCCTGTGTATGATTCCGATGGGAAATTCTATCGCATCGCTGGCATTGTGCAGGACATTTCTGATCGAAAGCAAACAGAAAAAACCATACAAGAGAGCGAAGAAAGATTCCGCATCCTTACCTCGGAATCGCCGGTGGGTATGTTTTTGGATGATGCGGAGGGAAACGCAATTTACATCAATGACCGCTGTGCCGAATTGGTGGGCGTTCCAATGGAACAGGCATTGAATCTGGATTGGGTTCCCTATATTCACCCCGATGACCGCGAGCGTGTGACCAGCGAGTGGTTCAGCGCGATTCAAAACAAAGAGACATTTCATCAGGATTACCGATGGGTTCACCCCGATGGCGAAGTCGTTTGGACGGTGGGGAAAGTTGTCCCGGTCAAAAGACCCGATGGGTCGGTCATAAACTTTATTGGCACGCTTGAAGACATCACCGAACAAAAGAAAGCGGAAGCCGCGATAAAACAATATGCCATGGAATCGGCGGCGCTGGAGTCCATCAGCAAAAGTGTCAGTGCCAGTTTGGAATTGGAAGATGTGATTGACCGCGCTATTGCCGAAACGGGACGCGTCCTTCAACCGGATATGGCACTTCTATTTTTACGAGAAGGCAAGAATCTGGTTTTGCGGGGCGAATATCACCCCAAAGGCGGCATACACCATGCTGAAACACCCCTACATCGGGTGGGACAGTGCTTGTGTGGTATTGCGGCGCAGTCGGCAGAACCTGTTTTCTCCACCGATGTCCGCGCTGATTTACGCTGTACATGGGTTGAGTGCAAAAAAGCGGGCATAAAATTATTTTCGGCATTGCCCTTGACCATTGGCAATGAAGTGCTGGGTGTGCTGGGATTGGCGTCAAAAGAAATGCGCGACTTCAGCGAGCGGGAATCGTTTTTGGAAGCCTTTGCCGACACCGTCGCCACCGGTATCCAGAACGCGCTGTTGCACCGCGAAATTCAGCAGCATGTCGCCGAACTGGAAAATCGGGTGGAAGAGCGGACGAAAGAACTCGCCGAGCGGGCTGAAGAAATGGAAACACTGAATCAAGCCATGCTGGCGATGCTGGAAGATTTGCAGGCCGCCAACCAACGGTATGAACGGGTGAACGACAAACTTAAAAAGGTGAATGCAGAGTTAGAGACTTTTACCCATTCTGTATCGCACGATTTGAAAGCACCACTGCGCGGCATTGACGGCTACAGCCGCCTGCTGCTGGAAGATTACGCCGACCAGCTGGATGACCAGGGACAGCAGTTTTTGCACACCATTCGCAAGGCGACGATGCAGATGAATCAACTGATTGAAGACCTGCTGGCGTATTCGCGGTTAGAACGGCGGGTGACGCAGTCGGTACAGATAAATCTGCGCGAAATGACAACAATGATACTCCATGAATTTGACGATGAAATTCAACTGGCGGGCATAAACGTAGAAAATAATATACCGGATTGGCAAGTGTCCGGCGACCCCACCGGACTGGAAATGGCATTTCGCAACTATATCAGCAATGCAATAAAATTCACCCGCACATCACCGCATCCGGAAGTAAAAATAACTGGACAAAAAACTGAAAACGGGTGTATAATTGCAGTAACAGATAATGGCGTTGGGTTTGATATGAAATTCCACGACCGGATTTTCGGCATTTTCCAGCGATTGCACCGGCCAGAGGATTATCCCGGCACCGGAGTCGGGTTGGCAATTGTGCATAAAGCGATGGAGCGACTCGGCGGGCGAGCATGGGCAGAAAGTTTGTCGGGGCAGGGGGCTACATTCTTTTTAGAAATTCCGGAGGAAGCACATGACACACCATTATCGTAGTGCAATTCTGTTGGTTGAAGACAATCCAATGGATGTAGATTTGACGCTGCGAGCCTTTAAACGCCGCAAACTGACCAACCCCATCGACATTGTCCGTGACGGCGAAGAAGCGCTGGCGCAACTGCTCCGCTGGGAAACCGGCGAACCACGCCCGGTGGTTGTCTTGCTCGATTTGAAGCTCCCAAAGGTGGATGGGCTGGAAGTATTGCGGCAATTCAAAGCGCACCCATTGGCAAAAACTATTCCGGTGGTGGTGCTCACCACTTCGGCAGATGATGGCGACATCAAACGGGCGTATGAATTGGGCGCAAATTCATACATTGTAAAACCGGTTGAATTTGATAAATTTATGGATGTTGCCGAACAAATTGATTTATATTGGCGGGTGCTGAATAAAGCTCCATTATGTGCCCCATGATGAATATTTTATACGTGGAAGATAACGCAGTTGATGCCGACCTGACCCGGCTGGCATTGGCAAAAAGTATGCCGGATGCGGTTGTTACCGTCGCAATGACCGTTGTCGGAGCGAAAACCGCGCTCGAAAATCCGGCGGCATTCGATTTGGTGTTGTGCGATTTTCGCCTCCCCGATGGTACCGGGCTGGATGTCTTGAGTAACATTCGCCAGCGGAATCTGTCGTTACCGGTGGTTATTTTAACCGGGCTGGGTGACGAAGAAACTGCCGTTGCCGCCCTAAAATTGGGCGCGGATGATTATATCATCAAACAGGACGGATATTTGGACAACCTGCCGCTGACGCTTGAGAATGCACTGGCGCGATTTCACACCGAATCTGCGGAACATGCGGGCGGTATCCGGGTGCTGTATGTGGAACATCATACTGCCGATGCCGATTTGACCCGACGCCACATTGCGCGTCGCGCGCCGCACATCACGCTCGATGTGGTTGCTACCGCCGATGAGGCACTGGCACGATTGCCCCATTCTTCGAGCGAACCCTGCCGGTGGGATGTTTTGCTGCTTGATTATCGCCTGCCGGGATTAAACGCGCTAGAAACCCTAAAAATTATTCGCAACGAACGGCGACTCAGCATTCCGGTGATAACGGTGACCGGCAAGGGCGACGAAGAATTAGCCGTAAAATCACTTCGGCTGGGCGCTACCGATTATCTGGTGAAACGAGAAGGCTATTTGATACAGTTACCCCATGCGCTGGAAAATGCTTTTCATTTGACACAACTCAAACGCGAACGGGATGCCCTGCGCAAAAGTGAAGAGCGGTATCGCAAATTTTTTAAAAACGATTTGACTGCCGATTTCGTTGCCGGACCCGATGGGAATTTGCTGGATTGTAATCCGGCATTCATCCGGCTATTCGGCTTTGAATCACGAGCGCAGGCATTAAGGTTTGACACCGCTGGTCTTTTGCCCGACTTCGGCGCCCGTGAATCCGGATTATCTATGCTGCAAGCGCAGAAAAAAGTTAAAAATCAAGAAGTAGAATTACAGAGGATGGATGGCAGTCCGTTGTCTGTTATTTTGAATATTGTCGGCGTTTTTGATGATGCCGGACAACTTGCCCAATTGTACGGCTAACGGCTACCTGTTTGATATTACCGAACGCAAGCACATCCAAAAGCAATTTTATCAGGCACATAAAATGGAATCGTTGGGGCATTTGGCGGGAGGCGTGGCGCACGATTTCAATAACCTGCTGGTTCCCATTATGGGCTATGCCGAAATGGGGATGCGCGACGATGTCCCCGGTGGAAGGTTTTACACAGATTTTGAACATATCAAAGATGCAGCCGACCGCGCGGCGCAACTTACCCGCCAAATTTTGGCATTTAGCCGCCGGCAGATTCTGGAAATGACCGTGCTTGATTTAAATTCGGTGGTGCGGGGGTTTCATACGATGCTCACCCGATTGGTGAGAGAGAGTATCGCTTTGAAAATGAAACTCGATGCCAACCTCCATCCCATTCGAGGCGACAAAGGTCAGTTGGAGCAGGTCTTGCTCAATTTGGTGGTTAATGCGCGTGATGCCATGCCTGCAGGCGGCGTATTGTCCATTGTGACTGAAAACGTCACTCTGGATGAAACGTATGCCACCACCCACGTCGACGTGGAAGCGGGTAGCTATGTCTTATTGGCGGTCAGTGATACAGGGCATGGTATGGATGCTGAAACACAGCAACGCATTTTTGAACCGTTTTTCTCTACCAAAGAGCGCGGGGCAGGCACAGGGCTGGGGCTTTCAACTGTGTTTGGTATTGTAAAACAGCATGGCGGCAATGTTTTGGTTTACAGTGAGCCGGGGGTTGGCACCAGCTTTAAAATCTATCTGCCGAGTACTGAAGAAACGTCGGTGATTGACAAACCTGTTATCGGAAACGACACCAAACTTTCCGGCACGGAAACGGTGCTGGTCGTGGAAGATAACGAAGATGTGCGGCGACTGGTTTGTACTGCCGTAAAATCATATGGATATACAGTATTGGAAGCCAAAAATCCGGTCGCAGCCATCGCGCTGGCTGCCAAATCGGATAATCACATTGATTTGCTGTTGACCGATGTGATTATGCCGACGATGAACGGGCAAGACCTGTATATGGTTCTTGGCGCCAGCCACCCCGATATGCGAGTGCTGTTTATGTCCGGATATACCGATGATGTCATTGCCGACCAAAAATTATTGTCCAATGAACTTCATTTTGTGCAAAAGCCATTTGACATTGAAACATTGCTAAAAAAAATACGGCAGGCATTGGCGTAATTTAGCGGAACAGATATGTTGCCGTGCCCTGCCGGTCGATACAATCCCTTGCGGGCGGATGGCATCCGGCAGATGGATGAACATTTTAGGCGGTCACCCCAAACGGTTTTTTATTCCCGGTAATGACAGCCAATACTGTTTTTGTTCTCCCACGCCGCCGACGCAACAATGATGGCTGCGCGCGCCGCGTTTCGTAGCCCAATCAGGCTATCAGATAGACGGGTGGCGCGGTAAAATCGCTCAATTTCCACTTCCAGATTACGCAATTCGCTGATGGCGCGCGCCAAACGGTGCGTGGTGCGCACCAATCCCACATAATTCCACATAATATGTCGAATGTGATTCATATCCTCGTTGATGAGCGCGGGGTCGGGGTCTTCTGTGCTGGCATCGAGCCAATCCGGGATGTCTGTCGGATTGGGGGCAGACTGTTGGTTCAACCGGGGAGCCATGTGCCGCGCGGCGCGGTCGCCCCACACCAGCCCCTCCAGCAGAGAAGTGCTCGCCAGCCGATTGGCGCCGTGCAAGCCCGTACATGACACTTCTCCCACGGCGTACAGGTTGTTGATGGTGGTTTGTCCCCAACGGTCAACCCACACCCCGCCGCAAAAATAGTGTGCCGCCGGAACCACCGGCACCAAATCGCGGGTGATGTCTACCCCGTATTGCAGGCAACTTGCCCGGATGTTGGGGAAATGGTGTAAGATGCGGTCGCGGGAGATATACGAATACAAATCCAAGTAAACATTGGTCACATCCTGCGCCAGCATTTCGTGGTGGATACTGCGCGCCACGATGTCGCGGGGAGCCAAATCTTTCCATTCCGGCGCATATTTTTGCATGAATGGTTCGCCATCGGCGTGCACCAACCGCGCGCCATCGCCGCGCACTGCTTCAGAGATGAGGAAATGCGGCGCTTGCGGGTGGCGGAAGGTGGTGGGGTGGAATTGGATAAATTCTGCGTTGATGACTCGCGCCCCGGCGCGATACGCCATCGCCAACCCGTCGCCGCGCGCGCCCTGGGGGTTGGTTGTGCGCAGATAAATTTGCCCCAACCCGCCCGTTGCCAGCACGGTTTTCTTCGCCAGCGCCGTGATTACCTGCCCGGTTTTCCGGTTCAGCAGATACGCGCCCACACAGGCGTAGGGTTCGTACACCGCCAGCCGATTTAGCGAATGGTGCGCCGGGGTGAGCAGGTCTACGGCGGTGTGTCCGGTGAGCAGAGTGATGTTGGGGTGCGCTTGCAATGCCTTCAGCAGCGCAATCTCAATCGCTTTGCCGGTGGCGTCAGTCGCGTGGATGATGCGCGGCATGCCGTGCCCGCCCTCTCGCGCCACCGAAAGATTTCCCTCGGTGGTGTAGTCAAACGGCACATTCAGCTTTTTTAGCAGAATTTCCTCAACTCGCGATGGACCCTCTGCCGCTAAAATTTTCACCGCTTCGGGGTTGCACAATCCTGCTCCCGCCCGGTGAATGTCTTCTGCCAGCAGGGCAGGGGCATCGTTTTGTCCTTGATAGATGACGCCGCCCTGCGCATAGTAGGTGTTGGTGTCTGCCGGTTCGGAGGCGCGGGTGACAATCGTTACCGGCACGCTCGCGTCTGCCAATTGTAGCGCAGCGGTTCCCCCGCCGATACCACTGCCAATGATGAGAACTTCGGTTTGAATAATGTTCATCGCGCTCACCCAATTGCCAGCATGCGTTCCACCGCTTGCAGCGCTCGGCGGCGGACATCTTCCGGCACGTTGATGACAAATTGCGTTTTTTGTAGCGCCGTCAGCGTGTCTTCCAGCGTGATTTGATTCATGTGGGGGCAGCGCACGCTGCATAGCCGCAACATCTTCTTGTTTGGGTTGGCGGCGGCAATATTATCGCCCATTGAACATTCCGTCAGCAAAAGATAGCGCGGGGCGGCGGTTTCTTCCACAAAGCGAATCATAGCGCCGGTGCTGCCGGCAAAGTCGGCGGCGGCAGTGACGGCGGGGCTACATTCCGGGTGCGCCAAAATTACTACATCGGGGAACTGGGCGCGCACGGCGGCAATGTCTGCCACGGTGAATTTCTCATGGACCTCACAGCGCCCGTGCCAGCCAATCAACTGGTAGTCCGGATTGCTGTTTCCGTGCCCGTTTTGGGGTGATTTGGTGGGGAAGATGATGTGTTTGCCCGTTTCCTGCGCCACATTCCCCGCCAGATATTCATCGGGCAGGAAGATGATGGTTTCGGCTTTCAGCGATTCTACCACCGTTGCCGCATTGCCGGAGGTACAACAGATGTCACTTTCGGCTTTCACGGCGGCGGTGGTGTTGATGTATGCGACCACCGGTACGCCCGGAAATTGTGTTTTAAGGCGGCGCACATCTTCGGCGGTGATGCTTTCTGCCAGCGAGCAACCTGCTTTGACGGCGGGGAGCAGTACGGTTTTGTCGGGGTTCAGGATTTTGGCAGTTTCAGCCATAAATCTCACCCCGCAAAAAACGATGATGTCGCGGTCAGTTTCGGTGGCGCGACGGCTCAACGCCAGCGAATCGCCCACCTCATCGGGGATGGAGTGGAAGAGCGCCGGTTCCATGTAATTGTGCCCCAAAATCACGGCGTTCCGTTCCCGTTTTAGCTGATTGATTTGGTACGCCAGTTCGGCTTTATAGCGCAGTTCAAAATCAGGTACAACATCGCTCAGTTTTTCTTTTAATTGAAGGTAGGTTTGCTCCACGGTCATTATTTGACTCCTGAAAATTGTTCGCTTGCCGTCACCAGCAGGCTGATGTCCAGCGCCCGCACCGAATGCGTGAGTGCGCCAATCGAAATAAAATCTACGCCCGTTTCGGCAATGGCTTTTACCCGTTCCAGCGAGACATTCCCCGATGCTTCCAACGGTGTGCGTCCCGCGGTGCGTTCAACGGCGGTGCGCATCGCCTCCGGGCTCATATTATCCAGCATAATACGGTCAAGATTCAGCGCCAGCGCTTCATCCAGTTCCGCTAAATTTTTCACTTCCACCTCAATGAGCCGGCGACGGTTATCACAGGCACGCACCCGTTCCACTGCGGCGGTGATGCTTCCGGCGGCGACAATATGGTTGTCTTTTATCATCACCATATCGTACAACCCAAAGCGATGATTCTGCCCGCCACCCAGCCGCACTGCCCACTTGTCGAGTGCGCGCAAGCCGGGCGCCGTTTTGCGGGTGTCTAAAATGATGGCGTTGGTTTTAGACACCGCGTCCACAAATTGGCGGGTGAGGCTGGCAATGCCTGACATGCGTTGCAGCATGTTCAATGCCACCCGTTCCGCGCTGAGAATGGCACGTCCCGGCCCGTGAAGGGTGGCAATCGGCTCACCGGGGGAGACCGATGCGCCATCTGCCAGCAGGGACGTGAACCGCACCCGCGCATCCACCAGCGAGAAGGTCAGCGCGGCGGCAGTCAGTCCGGCGACAACCCCCGGCTGCTTGGCAGTGAAGGTGCCGGTCAGCGTGATTTGGGCGGGAGTGGTGCAGAGGGTGGTCACATCGCCCGCGCCGATGTCCTCCTCTAATGCCTGTTGGATGATGGGAATAATAGTTTTGTGTTCGATGGGGGGGGGCTCCTTACAAAAAACTTAGTGTAAAAAATGCACTAAATACGACTTAAATTATCGTACAGGGAAATGGGGAGAAAGTCAAATTGAGGAAGGTGGGTGGTGAATTTTTCACGTTGAAGAAAGAGAGAGTCCCCTGAAAAAAGGGGTAAAAAATAAACCCCGGAGACGCAAAGGCACAGAGAAAAATAAGGTTTGAGAGCCGGATAGCCGGCGATATCTGCGATTTTCCGAGCAAATTGACATCAAACTCGAAAACGTTAAATTCTCCGCTTCTCTGTGCCTCTGCGGTGAAAAATTGACCTTTTTTCAGACGAGTCAGAAAGAAGAAATCTGACTGGGGTTGAGATTATTAGCGGGCGAAATGCGCCGCCACGGCGCGGCGGTCAACTTTACCGGTGCGGGTTTCGGGTAGGCGAGGTAGAAAATAATAGTCGCGTGGGACGTGGAAACGGGGTAATCCGGCTTCCATCCTTTTTTTTATGGCAGATAATCTTTCGGCGGGAAAGGGCGCCCCTTCGATGACCGCCGCCACCTTTTGCCCCAGCCGGTTATCGGGCAGAGAAAAAACCGCCACCCGCCGCGCCGACCCCGTTTCGGCGAACACTGCCGCCGCCAGCGCGCGTTCCACCGCCTCCAACTGCACCTTCACCCCGCCGGAATTGACCACATTATCCACCCGACCCAGCCACACAAACGAACCATCCGCTTGCAAATCCACGCGGTCATTCGTGACGAGCGTTTCGCCGCCCGTCACCGGCGCGGAAATGGTCAAACAGCCGCGCCCGTCCGTGCCGAGCGTCACCCCCGGCAGCGGGCGAAACACGCTTTCCACCGCGTCGCCGTTCACCCGCCGTAGGGCGATATGGCTCACCGTTTCGGTCATCCCATACGTGTGAAAAGTCGGCGCGGAGACGGCTTGCAGTTGTGCTTCCAGCGCGGGGGAAATCGGCGCGCCGCCCACCAGAATGGCTTTCATCCCGTTCAAAATGCCGAGGTTCTGCGGGGTTTCCGCCAGAATTTTTTGCAGTTGCAGAGGCACCATTGCCGTAAAATCGAAGCGGGTTTCGGGGGGAAAATCTTTCAGCGGATTGCCGCTTGGCGGGACGATGGTCAGGTTCAGCCCCAGCACCGCGCCGCGCACCAACATCATCACCCCGGCGATATAATCGGTGGAAAGGCAAACCAGCGCGCGGTCACCCGCCGACAGCCCCAACGCCGCGCCCGTCATCTGTGCGCTGGCTTCCATCTGCGCGCGGGTCAGCGTGACGGGTTTCGGTTCGCCGGTAGAGCCGGAGGTTCGCAGGGTGAAGGTTTGCTGTCCGGCGTGCCAGTTTTGTAAAAATGTTTCAGGTTTCATGACCAAAGTCCCAAGTCTCAAGTTCAAAGTTCAAGGTTGCGTTCAGCCGTCAGCAAATGACACTGCTGGGGTAAGCCTCTTGAAGTTCAAGTTAAAACGTCTCAACATTCTTGTCTACTGGGAAGCATATAATCAATGCTGATAACAATACCTTCGCCAAAAATTGGCGAAAAATAGAGCGGTTGAGTACGATACGT
>CAYZQQ010000095.1:0-10560 GCA_964480075.1 uncultured Anaerolineaceae bacterium | reverse complement strand
TGAGTATGAAGAAGATGGGCATTCGCTCGTTCCCGGGGCGTTGGAAACGGTCAAAACGCTTTACGGCGATAAATTCCGGCTGGGATTGCTGTCAAACGCCACCGATGACGCGCTCATCCAGCGGGTGGTAAACCGGTTCGGATTGCGCCCGTATCTGTCGCCGGTATTCAGTTCGGCGGGGGTGGGCTGGCAGAAACCGAAAGCGGAGCCATTTTTGCTGATTGCCAAACGCTGGGGCATCGCGCCGGAACACATTGCCGTGGTGGGCGACACCCTCAATGCCGATATTCTCGGTGCGCAAAATGCCGGGATGCACAGCGTGCTGGTCACGTATGCCGAATCGCCCAGCAATGCCGCCAACCGGCACATCAAACCGGACATCACCATTGATTCGGTGGTGAAACTGCCCACTGCGCTGGCGCAACTGTAAATTATGAAAAACAAACGCCATTCCCCAAGACAACATTACCCCGCCATGTATGAACGGCTCATTCCGTGGCTCATCGTCATTATGGCAATTGCCGTCATTATTTTGGTGGCTATCATCATCAGCGTACCACTGGGATTTTTCCCCGGCAGGTAAAAAGGTAGGTTTTTATGACTTTCATCAATTCGTATCTTCCGTTCATTTCCAGCACCGTCAGTTTCATTTTCGCTGCCGTGGTTTTTCAACGCTATTTTGAACGCCATCGCCCGCAGTTACTGCTGTGGGGCATCGGTATGGTGTTTTATGGCATCGGCGGTTTCTGCGAAGGCTTTTACGGCGCATTCGGCTGGAACGACACCATTTATCGCTTGTGGTATCTGTTCGGCGCGATTTTGGTTGCCGCATGGCTGGGACAGGGCACGGTCTATCTGCTGGCGAAAAAACGGTGGGCAAACGCGCTGATGGCGCTGCTGGCGGTTGGCTCGCTGTACGCGGTGTTCAGAATTTTCACCGCCCAACTCGACCCGTCACTGATGACCGCCGGAGAATTGAGCGGACACGCCATCATCACCCCCGGCGTGCGCATTTTAACGCCATTTTTCAACCTATATGGAACCGTCACGCTGGTGGGAGGCGCCATCTGGTCGGCGTGGATTTTCTGGCGGAAACGAGTCCTGCTGCACCGCACCATTGGCAACATTTTAATCGCCATCGGCGCAATGTCGCCCGCATTCGGCGGCGCATTCAGCCGATTCGGGCTGAGCGGCGCACTGTATATCAGCGAATTGCTCGGCGCAGTCATCATGTTCCTCGGTTTTTTGCGCGCCATTACCCCCATCGAAACTGAAACTGCCGCCGCACCGCAACCGGCATCGGAGTAACCGTGTCCATCATTTTCCATTTGATTCCCCAAAGCGAACACCGCGCCCACCCCGCCGACTGCCCATACACCCCCGCCACGTTTGCCGCCGAAGGGTTCATCCACTGTACGGGCGACATCAGCACGCTGGAAAAAGTGGCAAATGCGTTTTTCACCGATTTGCCGGAACCGCTGCTCTGCTACTCGGTGGACACCGACCGTCTGACCGCGCCGGTGCGCCGGGAACCGCCCGCGCCCGTCGCGGGGGCAGAAGAAACGCCGCATCCCGCCGAAACGCTCTTTCCGCACATTTACGGCACAATTGACCGCGCCGCCATCGTTGATATTTCGCCGTTGCACCGGGACACATCGGGGCGTTGGCAGTTGAATCAAAATAAAAACTTGGCACACAGATAACACGGATGTTCCGGATTTCCACAGATAAATTTTAGGAATCAACAAAAATCAGTTTTATCCGTGCCATCCGTGTTCTATTCTTTCTTGGAGAATCGAATGACCACACCTGCATCTGCCGAAATTCAAACCGCTGTGCCATTTATGCAGCGCATGGACGCCGAAAATCTGCCGGAGATTGCCATTCGCACCTTCACCTACTATTATTGGCAACTCCGCGCCGGGAAAACCGGGCTTATCCCCGAAAGTGAGATTGCGCCGGTCGAATCGCTGCCCGATGCGGAAGCATTGCCCACCGAATTATCCGCCGCCGGCGAGCGCGCGCTGGCGCACACCGTGCTGCTCAAACTGAATGGCGGGCTGGGAACCGGTATGGGGCTGCAAAAGGCAAAATCGTTGCTGCCGGTAAAAAACGGGCTGACATTTTTGGATGTCATCGCCCGGCAGGCGATTCACAGCGGTGTGCCGTTGGTGCTGATGAACAGTTTCGCCACCCGCGCCGATTCGCTCGCCGCGCTGGAACGCTATCCCCAATTGAAAAAAGGCAATCTGCCGCTTGATTTTGGGCAGCACAAAGTGCCGAAAGTGACGCAGGCAGACCTGACTCCAGTGGAATGGACGGAAAACCCCGCGCTGGAATGGTGTCCGCCCGGTCATGGCGATATTTACCCCGCGCTGGTCAGCAGCGGCATGCTGGATAAATTGCTGGAAGCCGGATACAACTATGCGTTCGTTTCCAACGCCGACAATCTCGGTGCGGTGATTGACACCCGCATTTTGGGCTATTTCGCCAAAAACGAACTGCCGTTTATGATGGAAGTGGCTGACCGCACCCCCGCCGATCGCAAAGGCGGGCATTTGGCGCGCCGCCACAGCGACGGGCAGCTCATTCTGCGCGAATCGGCGCAGTGCCCGCCGGAAGATACCGCCGCGTTCCAAAATATCGAACGTCACCGCTATTTCAACACCAACAATTTGTGGCTCAACCTGCCCGTGCTAAAAGAAACGCTGGCGGCGCACGGCGGTATTTTGCCCCTGCCGATGATTCGCAACGCCAAAACCGTTGACCCGCGCAACTCCAATTCCACACCGGTGTACCAACTCGAAACGGCGATGGGCTCGGCGATTGCCGTTTTCTCCGGTTCTGCTGCGCTGCGTGTGCCGCGCACCCGGTTCGCGCCGGTAAAAACCACCAACGACCTGCTCGCGGTGCGTTCGGACGCCTACCAACTTTCCGATGATGCCCACATCCGTCTGCACCCCGTCCGCCAAAATCGCCCGGTGGTGGTGGAACTTGACCCGGCGCACTATAAACTCATCACCCAGTTGGATGAGCATTTTCCGCACGGTGCGCCATCGCTGCGGCACTGCAACCGGTTCGCCGTGCGCGGCAATATCTTTTTCGGAGCGAATATCACCGCCCGGGGAACGGTCGCGCTCGAAAACCCCGCCCCCGACCCGCTGACCATCCCCGATGGAACGGTGCTGGGAAACTGATGAACCCTCATTCACCACAGAGAAACAGAGAAATGTATCTGTTCGGTTACACAGAGCCACACAGAGCCACACGCAGAGAGAAGACAAAAGTTATCATAAAAAGTCTCCGGGGACTCTGTGAAAACTCTGCGTTTCTCTGTGTTCCAATCTCGCGGCGGGGGCAGTGATGCGCGTTTTGCAACGGCTGTGGTGGATTGTTTTTCTGATTGCGCTGACGGCAGGCATCGCCGCCGCCCTCTCTGCACGCGCCGACATGTCCCGCGCCCGCGCCAACTTTCCCCCGCCGCCCATCGAAAACCCGCTCGCCGTGGAAAACACCTTCGGCACAACGGTGGATTTGACGCTGTACGATGAATCGGCGCTGGTGGCGCAACTTGATGCGATGCAAGCCACCGGGCTGGTGTGGCTGCGCCAACCCTTCCGCTGGGCAGACATCGAGCCGGAACGCGGGCAGTTCCGCTGGGCAAAATACGACCGCGCCGTGGAAGCCGCCCGTCTGCGCGGCTTCAAATTTATCGCCGTGCTCGATACCGCTCCCGACTGGGCACGCCCCCCCGGTTCTCCCGTCGAAACCCCACCGCCGGAAGCCACCAATTTCGGCGCGTTTGCCCGCACGCTGGCACACCGTTATCAAACCGACATCCACATTTTCCAAATTTGGCACGAACCGAATTTGAGCGCGCACTGGGGCGGGCGCGACATCAGCCCCGCCGAATATACCCACCTGCTGAAAAACGCCGCCATCCCCATCCGCGCGGTTCAACCACAGGCGAAAATCATTTCTGCCGCGCTTGCCCCCACGCTGGAACGGAACAATCTCAATTTGGCGGAACCCGATTTTCTGCAAAAGATGTATGATGCCGGCGCCGCGCCATATTTCGATATTCTGGGCGCGGAGTTGCTCGGTTTCCATCTGCCCATCGAAAAATCCGCTGCCGACCCCGCCGTGCTGAACATCAAACGGGTTGAATTGCTGCGACGGGTGATGGTCGCCAACGGCGACGCCGATACTCCCATTTGGGCGACCGCCTTCGGTTGGAACGCCCTGCCCGCCGATTGGGCTGGCGCGTCACCCACTTTCCCCACCGATGTGCCGGAAAAACAGCGCACCCGCATCGCCGCCGCGCTGACCTTCGCCCGCAAAAATTGGGATTGGTTGGGCGTTATCTGCGCCACCCGCTGGGATGCCACCGGGCTGGCTGCGGACGACCCCGCGCGCGGGTTCGCGCTGTCGCCCACCCTGCTGCCGCCGCTTGAAAATGCCGCTCACTCCCTGCCGACCATCGCCACGGTGGGCGCATATCCCGCCACCCATCCCGTCGGGCAATACAGCCCCGGCTGGCGATACGCCCCGCCACTGGTGGATATTCCCCGCCCCGCCGATTCGCCCGCCACGCTGACCATCCCCTTCGATGGCACGCGGCTCGATTTGCGGGTCACTCGCGGCGATTTTCGCGGCTATCTGTGGGTGTCGGTGGACGGCGCACCCGCCAACGCCCTGCCCCGCGATGAGCGCGGCAAAAGTTATGTGGTGCTGACCGACCCACTGCGTCACCCGGCAACCGTCACGCTGGCACGCTATCTGCCCGATGGCGCACACACCGCCACCATCACCGCCGATGGCGGCTGGGGGCAATGGGCAATTGCCGGCTGGACGGTGATTCGCGAGCCGGACACTCGCCGCGCCGACCGGTGTTTCACGCTGGGAATGATTGCCGCCGCGCTGGGGGGATTCGCGCTCGCCGCAGAGGGCTGGCGCGCCCGCCACGCGCTGTGGGCGGTGATTCTGAGTGGCTGGCGGTGGCTGGCGCGCGCCGGGCAACCGCTGCCCGACCGGGCTTTTTTCAGCGCGGCGCTCATAGCGACGATACTTTTTCTGTGGCTGCCCGGTTCGGTGGCGTGGGTCATACTGCCGTTGCTGGGGCTGGTTTTTCTGGTTCGACCGGAAAGCGGGCTGACGGTGGTCACTTTTGGTATTTCATTCTTTTTGGCAAAAAAACCTGTGCCGGGCGCAACCCTGCCCGCGCTGGAAACAATCCTTTTCCTGCTGGCGATTGCCGTTTTCCTGCGCCTCTTTCTGCCGCAACCAAATTCATCGCCCCCACCGATTGCCCGCTTGTGGCGGCTCGATTGGCTGTCAAATGGCGATTGGGCGGTGTTGGCGCTGGTGGCGCTGGGGCTGGCAACCATGCTCACCGCACAGAATTTCGGGGTGGCGATGTATGAATGGCGCACGGTCATACTCGACGGCGCAATTTTCTATTTCACCATCCGGCTGATGCCATCCATCACCGGCGGCGCGCCCCGCCGATTAAGTTTCATTCTGCTGGATGCATTTGTCGCGGGTGCGACGCTGCACGCGCTGACCGCGTTGTGGCAGTATGCGTTCCAACCGGAGCAAACCATTACCGCCGAAGGCGTGCGGCGGGCGCTGGGGTATCTGTACGGCTCGCCGAACAATTTGGCACTCTTTTTGGAACGCGCGCTGCCGGTGGCGGTGGTGCTGGCGGTGTGGGGGCGCGGTCGTCGGCGATGGGGACATGCGGCGGCGGGGGTCATCATAGCGGCGGCACTGTATCTCACCTTCTCAAAAGGGTCGTTGCTGCTGGCGGTTCCGGCGACGCTGGTATTCATCGCCCTGCTGACCGGCGGCAGACGGGCGTGGCTCGGCGCGGGGTCGGGGTTGATTCTGCTGGCGGTGGCGCTGATTCCGCTGTCGCGCACCGAACGGTTCCGCAGTGCGTTCAGCCTGCAACCGGGCAGCACCGGATTCGCCCGGCTGCACCTGTGGCAATCGGCATGGGATATGCTGCGCGAGCATCCGCTGACGGGGCTGGGACCGGATAATTTTCTGTATCAGTATCGCACGCGGTATATTTTGCCGTCCGCATGGGCGGAACCGAATTTGAGCCATCCACACAATATCGCACTCAATTTCGGCGTGCGGTTGGGCGGGGGCGGCATTCTGTGGTTGGTGTGGGCGCAGGTTCGATTTTGGTGGCGCGCCCTGCGCGGATATTTCGGCGGCGCAGACAAATCGGCACGGCGTTTGCTTCTGGCGACGATGGCGAGTATGATACCGTTTTTGGTGCATGGGATGGTGGACAACGCCTTCTTTTTGGTGGATTTGGCGTTCACTTTTTTCTTGAGTTTCGCAATTGTGGAAAACATTACGGCTTGGCAGGAAACAAATGAATAGCCGATTACCCGTTTCTGAACGGTTGAGCATGGTTGTCAGCCTGACGCTGATTGGGCTGGCACTATATTTTATCATTGACCTGCCCACCCGCACCCTTGCGTTGACGCTGTTCGGGCAGACAATTGCCATTTCCGCATCATCGCGGTTATTGATGACACTGCTTTTGGGGGGATTGGCATTCAGCGGCACGGGCGCGGTCATTCACACACACCCGAATCAGCGCGTGGGATACACTACTCTATTCTGGGTCAATCCAACGCTGCTGGTAATTTTTGCCGCGTTCATTTTGGCACGATTGGGCAGCCCGCAACGGTGGGCGGCAGGGTTGCTGGTGACGGGGGCGCTATTGTGGCTCACCATTTTAGGCGAAACGCGACTGTCTCTCGCGCCCAACCCCAATGAAAAATCGCTTGTGTGGGCACAATTGTGGTCGCAAGCGATGAGCTATGCCCTGTTGCTGGGCTACGCGCTGATAATTCACGTTTCGACGCTGAATGCGCCGTGGCGCATTGCCCTATTGACCATTATGGCATGGGCAATCGGGGCATCCATGTTGCGGACGCGGGCGGACAATCGTGCCCATAGTATATTTGCGGCAATCGCAGGTTTGGCTGTGGGACAAATGGTATGGGTTTTTGGTTACACACCGATGTCTGTATTGCAGATGTCGCTATCACTGCTGACTGTTTTTTATGTTATTTTGGGTATCGCCAGAGCGCATTTGGAACACACGCTATCAGCGCGGGTTTTTGCGGAATATGGCACGGTGCTGGCAGTGAGCATCGCCGTGACGTGGTGGCTGGGATAAAAAAGCCCGCCGGAGCGGGTACCTATTTGCAAATTTCACTCTCGTAGGGGCGACTCGCGAGTCGCCCCTACGAATCTATCCACGCCGAACAACTTTTCGTGGTTCCCCAATTTTGGGTGAGCAAACAAGCTGTCTGATTTTACATTAGTGCAAAATCTGGCTCAAGAACAGTTTTGTTCTTTCCTCTTTGGGATTGGTAAAGAATACATCGGGCGATGCTTCCTCGATGATACTGCCATCGCTCATAAAAATAACCCGGTCTGCGGCGTTTCGGGCAAAGCCCATTTCGTGCGTGACCACCACCATGGTCATTCCCTCTTTTGCCAGTTGAAGCATCACATCCAACACCTCTTTAATCATTTCCGGGTCAAGCGCCGAGGTCGGCTCGTCAAAAAGCATAATCTTCGGGTTCATCGCCAGCGCGCGGGCAATTGCCACTCGTTGCTGCTGCCCTCCGGAGAGTTGTCCGGGGTACACCTCAGCCTTTTCCGGAATTCCCACCCGCTCAAGCTGTTCGCGGGCGATTCTCTCGGCTTCTTTTTTAGAGCGGTGGCGTACCACCGTCTGGGCAATCATCACATTGTCCAGCGCGGTCAGATGTGGGAACAGGTTAAATTGTTGAAAAACCATGCCCACTTCGCGCCGGATAGCATTGATGTCTCTATTTTTGTGGCTGAGTAATATCCCGTCCACCCAAATTTCACCGGCAGTTGGGGTTTCTAAATGGTTGATGCAGCGCAACATGGTTGATTTTCCGGAACCGCTGGGACCAATAACCACCACCACTTCGCTGGGCATAACCTCCAGACTAACATCGTTGACCGCTTTCACCGCGCCGAAATGTTTGTCAACATTCTTTAACACAATCACCGCACTTTGCTCGTTAGTCATCGGTACTCAACCTCCGCTCCATAGCTTTTACCCCGATTGACAATAAAACTGTCATCGTTAAATACATCACCGCCAGCAACGTATATGTTTTCAAATATTGGAATGAACTGGCGGCGTAAAGTTTACTGAGTTGGGTCATATCACGGACGCCCAACACCGAAATCAGCGATGATTCTTTCAGCATGGCGATAAAGTCGTTGCCCAATGGCGGCAAAACACGCCGAATTGCCTGCGGCAAAATGATATAACGCATCGCCTGCACATAAGACATGCCCAATGATCGCGCGGCTTCCATCTGCCCCCGCCCAATCGATTCGATCCCGGCACGGAAAATTTCGGCTTCAAACGCGCCATAGCTGATTGCCAACGCAAACGTCCCCCGAACAGAGAAATCGACTTGCCGTACCGATAACACTGCTAAAACGTTCTCCTGTCCCAAGAGGTGAATTTGCGCCAACCACGCTCCCAAAACATTAATACCGATAATGGCAGGAGGCGTTACGACAAAGGCTATATACAAAATGCTGACCAAAATTGGCACGCCACGCATAATATTTACATATAAAGTCGCCAGATTATATAAAATTGGGTTTTTTGAAACACGCCCCAAACCGGTGAATAGTCCAATAATAACTGCCAGGGCATATCCGGTCAATGTTACCCGAATAGTCATGGCGATACCATCTTTCAAAAACTTAAAAATCTCGGTATAGGTTTCGTCCGTATAGAAGCCATACGCCAAATATGCCGCCACCAATACGATAATAAGAAACCACCACGGCAATTTTGATACTGTATCCATCATACTGTCGCGACGTTCTTTTGCCGTTGTTGATGATGCGTCCATAGAATTTTCCCCAATCGGCTAAATTTAAGAGAGTTGTAAAAAACTCGGGTGCAGAGGATTGTTCCCCTGCACCCGTTTATTACTTGCTATTTAATATCATCATAGGTGAGTTTGAATTTATCAGAGAAGTATTTGTCTGCCAATGTTGCCATAGTGCCATTGGTTTTCAGTTCGGCAATGGCGGCGTTAACGGGCGCTACCAAATCACTCCCTGCCGGGAAGATGAAGCCCAACTGGTCACTCGATAGCGAGCCGCCAATCAGGGCGAGTTTATCAGCGTTTACGCCAACATATCCCTGTCCGGCAGTTTCGTCCATCAGCACCATGTCCACATCGCCAGCCAGCAATGCCTGCACCGCCAACCCAAATTCGTTGAACGATACCACTCGTTTTTCGCCCACCAAATCGACAGCCGTCAGGTAATTCGTTGTTCCAACCTGCGACCCCACCAGCAATTTCGGGTCTGCTTTGAATTCATCGGCGGTGCTGAAGCGGTCTTCCCCTTTGCGCACTAACATGCGTTGTTCAATGTTGATGTACCCATCGGAAAAATCTACCACTTTGGCGCGCTCTTCGGTAATGGTGATGCCGTCTGCCGCCATATCAAACTGCCCGGCAGATACTGCGGCAATCATGCCATCCCATGCCGATTCCACGTATACCGGTTTGCAATTCAGCAGGTCACAAATAGCGGCGGTAGCCTCGTAATCCCAGCCACTCGCTTCGCCGGTTTTCAGTGAAATATAGTTGAACGGCAGGTACGCATTTTCCACGGCAATCGTGATTTCTTTGCCGCCTAAATCGGGCAAGGCAGGCGAAGATGTATCTTTAATATCATCATAGGTGAGTTTGAATTTATCAGAGAAGTATTTGTCTGCCAATGTTGCCATAGTGCCATTGGTTTTCAGTTCGGCAATGGCGGCGTTAACGGGCGCTACCAAATCACTCCCTGCCGGGAAGATGAAGCCCAACTGGTCACTCGATAGCGAGCCGCCAATCAGGGCGAGTTTATCAGCGTTTACGCCAACATATCCCTGTCCGGCAGTTTCGTCCATCAGCACCATGTCCACATCGCCAGCCAGCAAGGCTTGCACTGCCAACCCAAAGTCGTTAAATGAAACTATTCGTGGGTCACCGACAAGGTCAACCGCAGCCAGATAGTTCGTCGTGCCAACTTGCGTCCCCACCAGCAGGTTTGAATCTGCTTTGAATTCATCGGCGGTACTGAAGCGGTCTTCCCCTTTGCGCACCAACATCCGTTGTTCAATGTTAATGTACCCATCAGAGAAATCAACCACTTTGGCGCGGTCTTCAGTAATGGTGATGCCATCCGCTGCCATATCAAATTGTCCGTTCGATACTGCGGCAATCATGCCGTCCCACGCCGATTCCACATAGACCGGCTTGCAATTTAGCAGGTCACAAATAGCGGCTGTGGCATCGTAATCCCAGCCACCCGGTTTGCCTGTTTGCAGCGAAATGTAGTTGAACGGCAGATAGGCGTTCTCCACGGCGATGGTTACTTCTTTGCCACCCAGATCCGGCAGCTCTGCCGCGCCGCCGGCAGGTTTGCCGGTGGTCATATCAACCGGCACAAATTTGCCGTTCTGAATTTGCC